>QKGK01000406.1 GCA_003250455.1 Chloroflexota bacterium
GACCACTGTGCACCGATCTCTCCCAACTGGGTAAAGCGCACCAGACCGGCTGTCAGGGGGCGGCTGCTGTCGCTGTTGGTGATGATCAGCGGCCAGAGGAACTCGTTCCAGTGCCAGGTGGCGGACGAGAGTCCAAAAGCGACCAGCGAGGGGACCGAAGGGGGCAGGTAAACATTCAGGATCAGCTGCCACCAGGTGCAGCCGTCGATGATGCCGGCGTCTACCAGATCGCGGGGGACATCCAGGAAGGCCTGGCGCATCAGGAAGGTGCCAAAGGCAGAGCCAAAGTAGGGAATGGCGATTGCCAGGCGGGTATCGAACAGCCCCATGGCGCGGATTGTAGCGAAATTGGGGGCCAGCAGCGCCGAGGTAGGGATCATCATTTGCAGCAGCACAAAGAAGAACAGCCAGCGTTTACCGAAGAACTGGTAGTTGGCAAAGGCAAACCCGGCCAGCACAATGGTGACCAGTTGGACAGCCAGGATCATCACGACGATAATGATGGTGTTGATATAGTACTGGTTGAAGGGGGCCAGCGACCAGGCATGCAGGTAGTTTTCTACCGTCACAGAGGAGCTGAACCATACGTCGCCGCGGCTCATCGGGTCGTTTTCCGGGCGGAAGGAGGCTATCAGCGCCCAAATGACGGGAACAGACCAGATGATCGCTACCAGGGCAGCGAGGATGTTGGTGATCCAGCGGAGCAGGCGTTTGCCAAAGCTGTAGGAGGGGGCAGCTGTCATCGGTCGGCCTCCTCTCGTTTTTCGGAGGTAAGGAAGTTGGTGACCGTGAAGATGAGCAGCACAGCGACAAAGATGACCGTAATGGCGGCCGATTTTCCGATGTCCTGGAATTCGAAACGCTGCTGCCAGAGTTCAAACAGCAGCAGGGTGCTTGCCCGGCTGGGTCCGCCGGTAGTGAGCACAAAGATATGGTCGACTGTGCGGAAGGCGTCGATGAAAGCGATGATGGTGATGAACAAAGTGGTGCGCCGCAGCAGGGGGAGGGTGATCTTCCACATCATCTGCCAGCCGTTGGCACCGTCCAGCACAGCGGCTTCATACACGCTTTCGGGCAGATTTTGCAGCCCTGCCAGGTAGAAGATCATGTAATAGCCGGCGTTTTTCCACACGGCAACGATGATGATCGATAATAATGCCAGGTTGGGATTTCCGGTCCAGTTCTCAGGGCCGGTATACCCCAGAAATTCCAGTGCCGTATTGAACAGGCCGTAGTCGGGGGTGAAGAGGAACAGCCAGATGGTGGCGGCGCTGACCATGGGGAGCACCATGGGATGGAAGAAGGCCAGCCGCAGGAAGCCAACCCCGCGGATTTTCCGGTTGACCAGCAGGGCAAACAAAAACCCCAGGACAATGCTGAGTGGTACGGTGCCGATGATGTAGTTGAGGGTATTTTTGATCACCTGGAGGAAATAGGGGTCGGAAAAAAGCTCGCGGTAGTTATCCAGCCCGATGAAGGTCGGCTCGCGGAACTTGGCAATGTTCATCCGCTGGCGGAAGAAGCTCTGGTAGATGGAGAGCAGTACCGGCCAGGCAGTGAAGAGGGCCACAAAAACGGCTGTGGGCAAAACAAGGAGATAAGGTAAGAACGACCTTCGTTTCCGGCTGACCTGTGTGCTCAAGGGTGTGCTCCTGAGAGGGATCGTCTGGGGTGACGGAGAGGACTCCGTCACCCCATTTTAGTTTATTTCGCCATTAGGAAAAAGCAAACCTCACGGGCAGAAATCTGCCAGGGCGGCTTCGGATTCTGCCTGGGCGGCAGCCATGGCATCGGCGGCGCTCATTTCGCCGTTGATCGCCCGCTGGATGTAATCATGGAAGATACCGCGCACCTGACCCAGGTTCTGGATTGCCAGTTCCGCACCGGCGTATTCAAGGGCATCGCGGGTTGCCAGTGCCTGCGGGACTGCAGCAATGTAAGCCTGCATCGCATCGGTATCATAGGCGCTGTAACGGTGGGCAATGTAGCCGGTGTTGATGCTGTAATCGGCCACGTATTCGGGGCGGGAGATGAATTCAACGAACTTCCAGGCGGCATCCTGTTTTTCCTGCGGGATGTTGTTCATGATGTAGAAGTTTCCACCGCCGGGTACACTGGCGTAAGTGCCTTCTTCCTTGCCGGGGTAGGGCATTACACCAAGCTCAAAATCCACCTGGGCAAGCAGGCCGGAGAGGCTGCCGGAGGAGTGGGCGATCATGGCGGTAGCGCCGCTCGCCAGGTCGGTCGGGTCGGTGGCCCAGCTGGCCTGTACACCGGCGGGCATTGCGCCGTATTCAGCGGAGAGGTCAATATAGAACTGGATGGCTTCGATCACTGCCGGGTCGTCATAAGTGACGGTGCAGTCATCTTTGAAGATATTCGATCCTGCGCCGATGGCCAGCGGCTGGAAGAGCCAGTACGGCCAGTCGGAGGAGAAGTGCATCCCCCAGTTGGTGGTGTCGCCATCCTGTACGGTGAGTGCCTGGACGGCATCTGCCCATGACTGCCAGCTGGTGGGCGGTTCGATCCCGGCGGCCGCAAACATGTCGGCATTGTAATAAAGCACCACTGCACTGCGCTGGAAGGGAATGCTCCACAGTTGGTCATCGTAGTACGAGTTGGACAGGAAAGCCGGGAGGAAGTCATCCAGGTATGCCGAGCCTTCGTCTGTCTGGGCGACATAGTCGTCCAGCGGGATGATGTAGTCGGCGTTGATCAGGTCGTAGAGGGCGGTTGCCAGCATCACGCCGACCGCGGGGGGTTCCCCGCCGCCGTCAATGGTGGTCTGGATGGCCGTCTGAACGTCGGCATAGCCGCCGGAGAAGACCGGTTCCACGGTGATGTAGGGGTATTCTGCCTGGAAGTCCTCGATATAGCCGTTCAGAATGGCGGCAATCGGGGCGTCCACGGCGACCGGGTAGAATACCTGGATGGTGACCGGTTCCATGGAAGGTTCTTCCGCTGGGGTTGTATCTTCAGCCGGTGCCGAAGAGGTGTCCCCGGTATTGGCGGTATTCTCAGCGGGTGCGGTATTGCCGGTTGTTGTCTCCTCGGTTGTAGTACCGCCGCATGCTGCCAACACGAAGATCAGCAGCAGCGCCAGCAGCGTGAGGATGGTCTTTCTAGTGCGCATTTCTTTTTCTCCTTTCGTCTTGTGAGAAAGATAACTAAATTTGGCGAATGATTCGCACGATATTTAACTCCACAACATTGGAATTGAAGTAGATCCGGCTGTAGCTGATTGCCTGGTTATCGACGGTGAAGATCGTTGACCGGACGCTCAGAATAGGCGTACCTTCTTCCAATGCCAAATATTGTGAAACTTCTGCATTTGTGGCCGCCGCACGGATGCGCGACTGGATCTGGTTGAGGGGGACTTCGAGCGAGTCGGAGAGCAGACGCACCATGTCTCCGGCGAAGGAATCCCAATCGATTTGCGCTTCCTCCACAATCGGGGAGATGTACTCGTCCACATAGATGACCGGCTGTTTATCGGCCCGGACAAGGCGTTTGATGCGGCGTAGTTTTTTAGTGGGAGGAGAACCCAGGATGTCGTGGACTTCCAGGGGGGCTTGCTCCATGCTCATGGCGAGGGTCTCGAAGCGGGGTTCGTAGCCGCGTTCCTGGATGAGCTGGGCAAAGGGAGAGAATTCGTTGAGCGAATCCTGGATGAGAGGAAAATGGGCCACAAAGGTGCCGATCCCATGCCGCCGGACGATGATGCCCTCATTTTCGAGCGAGATATAGGCTTCCCGCAGGGTGTTGCGGCTTACCCCCAGCTTTTTGGCGATAGCGGCTTCAGAGGGAAGCTGGTCGTTGCGTTTGAGCTGGTTCTGGCGGATGTAGTTGAGCAGATAGGCTTTGACTTGCTGGGAACGGGTATTGGTATTTATATCCATGTTTGTGGGTCCTCATCTCCCGTTGGGGGCTAACTTAAACATTGGACGTCCAACCTCTTAAATAAAATATACCGAAACTGCTCCCCTGTCAATATTTTCTAATCTTTTTCGCGAGATTCGTGGGAAAGCAGCGGTTTGGAACTACAGGTCCAGCACCAGCCCGTCGTAAGCTACCTGATAGCCACGCGGCCGGGACGCTTCTGCCAGCGCTTCATGGGTCGGGTTGCCGCCGTGGGAGATGTGTGTGATGTAGGTCTCGCCGCCTTCTTTGAGGATGCCCTCCTGCCGCATACGTTGGGTATGTTCGGTGACCAGTTGGGCGTTGAGGTGCCCGTAGGCGGGCGGATTGCTGCCGTTGGTGTGGTCGAAGATTACCAGGTCGAAGGCATAGCTCAGGGATTTGAGCGCCTGCCAGGTTTCCTCCGGGAGGGCTTCAGTATCGGTGCCGTAGAGGACTGCCCGGCCATTGGAGGAGATTGCATAAATGAGGGCCTGGAAGTTAGGCGCATGGTTGGCTTTGAGTGCGGTCACCTGGTAGGGGCCGGCTGAGAAGGTCTCGTAGGGAGCAACCGGGTGCAGCACCAGGCGCAGGTCTTCAGCGGTCTGCGGGTCCGAGAGGCGGTGGGGGGACAGGTTCTGCTGGAAGAATTCGTCAGCATAGGCCAGCGTGGCTGGAGAAGCGTAGAAGTGCAAGGTTTCTGTTGGGGTGTTCAGGTCCAGGCTGCGGGAGAGCAAATGAGAGAGGTCCAGGTGGTCGGAATGGGGGTGGGTTTGCAGGCAGTAACGCACATTTGTCAGGGAGACCTGGTGCATATAGGAGGCTGTCAGGATATCGGGGCCGAGGTCGATCAGCAGGTCGTCGTTGACCAGCGCGGTAGAGCGTTTGCGCAGGTTTTTGCCGCCTTCCCGGCGGGCTTTGGTGCAGTCGGCGCAGGTGCAAAAAGGCTGTGGATAGCCAAATGCAGATGCGGTACCTAGAAACGTGAATCTCATTATCATCCTTCTGTCTGCCGGAGAAATGGATTTCTGGGGCTTTTGTTCTTTGGGGTAGGATTGATTATACCGGGAAGTGCCGGAATTCGAAGGAAAAACCGCCCGGGGATGGAAAAAACAAGGGCTTAGACCCTGGCATCCTCCCCATAGAGATTTTTCAGGGCGGCACGCATCTCCTCTACAAACCCGTCATATTCGCCTGGCGCGTAGAGGTCTGCCCGCTTCTGGCGGTAGTCGATCGGCTCGCCAGGAAACGGATCCTCCAGGTAGCGGGGATAGAGGTGGACGTGCAGGTGCAGCGTGGAGTTGCCGTGGATCTCATAATTGATCTTGACTGCCCGGGTGACAGTTTTCAGCGCCCGTGCACACATGGCCACATCGTCCATGAGGCCGTGCAGCTCTTCGGGGGTCAGGTCGAACAATTCGGGGCCGTGCGGCTTGGCGGTCAGGTGGCAGGCGCCCCAAAGGCAGTCCACCGGTTCGGCGTTGAGCCAGGAGTAGGGAAGCTCGGCCAGGTCCACCATGCCCTCCGGCATGGGCGCCTGGCTGCATACCGGGCAGTGGGCGGGGTCATTCTGTTTTTGCCAGCGTTCGTATTGGGTATGGAAGCTCATAATATTTCTTTTGCCTGTCTGCAAAGAATCGCTTTTAAGGGGTTTGTTTATTTCAGGGCAGGATTGATTATACTGAGAAGGTCTCGATTAAGTGAGAAAAAACAGCCGTCAGCAGAATCGTAGAATATGCCATTGCTGCCTCTCTCTGAAGGGAAAATAACCCTCTCGTTTTACAGGGATGGGGGTGGGGTTAGACACGTCTCTGAAAAGTGGAAGAGGTTCTAATCTAGGGTAAGAGTGCTTTCATTTGATTTGCCATCAGCCGTGTTGCCCATCGGGGATTGATGCGATAAAGAATGTTCATCAAATTGGAATCCTTGCCGATAAAGACCTGAAATTTGTTAGCCTCCATGCCGTGGATAATAAAATCCGCGGCAACCTCGGGCAGGAGCATGGAAAAACCGTTCACAGCATCACTATCCGCCATATCCATCGAAACGCCGGAATTTTGGGCGATATTGGTTTCCACCGCCCCCGGGAAAACAACCGTAACTCTGACATTGGTTTCGATCAGTTCCGCATATAGCCCTTCGGTCAATATTTTTACCGCTGCTTTTGATGCGCCATATAAGGTCTGCCCGGGAAAGGGGAAGAATCCGCCCATACTCGATACGTTCACAATGTGGGCTTCATCCCGTTCCAAAAGATAGGGTAAGAAGGCTTTGATCATATTGATGGGGCCGTGTAAGTTGTAATCCAGCACTTTCTCAATCGCATCGCGCTCCAGCTCATTCACCCTGACAAAAGGCTGGATAATCCCTGCATTGTTAATGAGGCCATCTACAGCGCCGTGTGCCTTAATGACGCTTGCCGGCAGAGAATCTACAGCGCTGCATTCGGCTACATTCACCACATGGAGGCTGATCTTGTCGTGGTATTCCCTTGCCAGGCTGCACGTTTCTTCCAGGGTTGCGGCATTCATGTCCACTGCAGCAACACGGGCACCTTTGCTCAACAACTCAAGCACAAGCGCACGTCCAATCCCGCTTCCTGCGCCTGTAACCACGAAGATTTTTTGATTAGCTTTCATACCGCGCCTCTTTTCTTCACTTGCCGCTGAATAAATTCCTTGCTGCTGTCAATGTATCATTCCTGTGATTATTTCACCCTGGCGAACGCCGACAGGAGTGTATTCTTTTCGTTGTACACTCCTGGTAGCAGTTCGACAAAACTATAGCCGACCACTGTCCCGGTTTTATCCTGGATCTCGGCCAGCAATTCGAAGAAGAAGAAGTTGAACTGGCCATCGATGATCGGGATAAGGGTGTATTCTTCCTCTTTCACACCATTTATCTTTACTTTCCAGCCAGTGGAGAATTTCAGGTTCCTGGCCTCAGCCCAACCAAGCGGTTCGATCTGGTAATCATTTATCCGCCTGTAGATACCCGATTCTTCGATATAAGTCCCATCCTGATAGGGGACGTGCGGGAAAGAGAATAGCATGATCTCCTCATTATCGAAGAAGCGCATGGAAAACCATTCCCATTGGGTTCGACGATCGGCGATGTTGTAGGGCCCCCCTTGCTTATCGAACCACCCTTTCCCTGAAACGTGATGCTCCTTGCCTTCCAGCACCAGTTTTCCGGACAATGCAAGGTTGGTATACGACCAGTAATAGGTGTAGTTTTGCTCAATACCCATTTTGAGGGCGCCTTCATCACAATGCCATACCCTGGGTTTGACGACATCCAGATCAATATTGAGAGAATAATCTTCCCCGGTCATTTTGACCGTAAGTTTCTCGGCGGTAAAGGTCATCTTCGCTTTGCCCTCAACACCGACCAGACTAGGTGTGATGATCACATTTTTTCCAAAGAAGATCGATTCCTGGGTGTAGAAGTGCCTGCCGGTTTCCAGGTCGGTCAGGCCGGTGATCAGAATGTTGAAGGTTATCCCGAAGAGCCGGATCTTGGCAAGTGTGAATTGGTACGAGATCAACTGGCCCTCTTCATTGTGCATATACCCTGTGCTGTACCACCATTCCGGGCCGTTCTTGTGGCAGGGGAATTCCTCATCCATGCTCAAGTGGGGGATGCCGGGTGAAGTTGTGTACTGAATGTTTTTCATACGAGACTCCGCAAGCTTGACGAGATAAAAATACTCAACTATAGTTGATTTTACAACTTTTGTTGAACAAAAACAGTCGCCAAACTATTGATTCAGTCGTTTATTCCACTAATTATCTAAACAGTTGATTTAGAAGGATGAAGATGGACCTGAGGATCGTAAAAACCAGAAAAAATATTCGGGAAGCATTTTTGGAACTGCGTGCTCACAACACGCTCGAGAAAATCAAAGTGACACAATTATGTGAACGTGCATTGATCAATAAGACAACTTTCTACAATCACTATCAAGACATTTATGCGCTTTCTGAAGAGATC
>QKGK01000112.1 GCA_003250455.1 Chloroflexota bacterium
CACCAGTACAGGTATAATTCCATCACCTGAAACCAACCCCAGCCAGGAGATGGAACGACATGTTCTCAGACGATACCGAGCGGATCATCCCGCGCAAACGCCCCAACTATACCCAGATCGCCATCCAGGTGGTGATCATCCTGATGCTCTTCTCTTACCTTGCAGTCCCGCTGCTCTTATCCGAACAGATCGACCGCAACCCGCAGATAGAAGCTATCTGGCTCCCGGCTGTCTTCATTGGGACGATGGTTGCCATCCTGGGGGCTACATGGCTGGAGACCTGGCTGCTGCGCCGCACCTGGGCAGCGCTGGCCGAGGATATGGGTTTCCGCTACAGCCCGCCGCTAAAGGGGTCGAAACCCACCATCCAGGGGAGCTACCGTTCCCACCGCTTTGAGATCACCCAGACTACCGTCAAGCAAGGCCGCAACCAGACCCACTACACCAATTTTGCCATTCCCCTGAACGGCACCGTTTCCACCACATTCAAGGTACAGGCAAAAAGACTGACACACTTCAACCGGGATGTGACCGGCGATGACGAGATCGACCGCAAGCTGACCATCTCGACCAATTCCAAAAAACTGCTTGAAAACCTGCTGCGCACCCAACGCATCCGGCTGGGGCTGCTGCAGCTGCGTGATGGCAACCGCCGCTTGCAGCTCACCATGGATAAAACCACCCTGTACTACACCATGTTGGGCCGCATCACTGACCGGGAATATCTGGTGGCGGTGCTCGCTTTCCTGGTGCAGCTT
The DNA here is from genome assembly GCA_003250455.1 of Chloroflexota bacterium. Lineage (GTDB taxonomy): Bacteria > Chloroflexota > Anaerolineae > Anaerolineales > UBA11579 > UBA11579. The sequence continues at coordinate 759 of QKGK01000112.1, forward strand.
GCCGGTGCGACCGAGCGTTTTGAGCAGATCGGCAGGTAATTTTTCCCCCCATCACCAATTCTATATGTCACAGACGGATTTTCGTATCGATCGAATAGGAAATTCGTCCTATTAGGTAGAGATGTGAATTACACCGACACTGAACTGCTGAGCCTGGCGAAAGACCTTGACCAAACTGCGCTTGCTATCCTCTATGATAGATACAGCACAGCGCTCTATCGCTACGCCTATCACCAGACTGGGGATCAGCAGATAGCAGAAGATTGTGTATCAGAGACGTTTTCCCGCTTCCTTAAGGCCTTGCACAATAAGCGCGGCCCCAAAGACCACCCGAAAGCGTATCTGTATCGCATCGCACACAACTGGATCACCGACCTCTACCGGCGGAAGTCCAGCAAAGAAGAATCGCTCGACGATATGGAAAGCTTGCTGCCCGCAGCAAACGCCAAAGTAGAGACCGCTGTCCTCCAGGGCATTACAGCCGAAAACCTGCGCCAGCAGATCAACCGGCTGAACGATGCGCAAAAGCAAGTGATCGTGCTCAAGCACCTGGAAGGCATGGATAACGCCGAAATCGCAGAGATTGTCGGGAAGAATGTGGGCAGCATCAAAGCCCTCAACAGCCGTGGGCTGAACAATTTACGCAAGTTCCTCAACGAGGAAGAGATATATTTAGAATAAAGACCATGATAGAAAACGAAGATCTGACCAAAGCATTGGAAGAATTACAGGAAGTCCCGCCCCGAGACCCGGCGGTGGTGCAGCAGAACCGCGCCGCATTTTTACGTCAGGCGGAAGATCTTTCGCACCAAAGCGTATCGGTTTCACCTTTCAATCGTCTTATGGGTAGATTTACCAATGGTCAGCCTCGCTTGCAGTTCAGCACTTTAACAATCGGAATTCTTCTTGGCATCTTCCTGCTGACATTCTCCAGCGGCGTGTACGCCGCCCGGATGTCCAGCCCCAGCCAATTTCTCTATCCAGTCAAACTCTGGCTGGAAGACGGCCGCATGGCCTTCACCAGCAACCCCCACGAACAGTTGGATTTACGTATAGAATACGCAGAAGAACGGCTCAATGAGATTGGTGGCTTTTCCGGGGAACTTACCGACCCCACTTTAGCCACCACCTTGCTAAACTTTGATGAACAATATAGCGCCATCCAGGCGCTCTCCGGGGAGCAGGAACTGGACGATGTACAGCAAGAACGCATCGGTAAAATTCAGGCGCAGTACCAGTCCCTCCATGAAAATGATGATGAAGACGAAAACTCCTCA
>QKGK01000230.1 GCA_003250455.1 Chloroflexota bacterium
CTCCGGTGGTAAACGGCCGCACAACCACCCGCTAAGCGCAGCTTGCCCCGGGAAAAATAAAGTTGTATGATGGTCTAAAGGAGGTAAAGGATGAGAAAGCTGAATTTTAGTGACGAGTCTGAAGAAGATGCTCTGCAAGAATTGGAAGACCTGGCAGATTCCCTGGAAACGACCAGTCCCGAAGCAGGTGGCTCCATCAGAGAAAAGTCAACTGCACGCACCACACTCACAAAACTGAAAAAGCCCGTCGCAATTTCCAAAAAGGATCAAAAATAATCCTTACAATTCAAGGTGCCATCAGAGCGTGAATTAAATAGAGGAGAAAAAAATGGGGTCCAGAATTCCAGATAAAGTGTTTGCATATTGCGAAAAAATTGCGCTTAAAATTGCCAGAGGTGAGTCCTGGCTGAGCGATTGGGAAACCCTGATGAAAACGATGTACACAACCAACGGGGATAAAGCATTGGCTGGTGCTTTGGGGCTTCCTTCTACCATCCCCCCGTTAGCGTATAGTTCGAGCGATTTGGATGCCTTGGTGAAAAAGTTCGATGAAGAGCTGACCCAACTGGGGGAAGACGGCCAGATCGCCAACATTGACTTACAGGACCAGTTGCAAAAAACACAACAAACGTTGCAGCTTTTGACAACGGTAAAAAAACAGCTCAGTGATACTGCCTTAAATGTTGTCAGGGCTATCGGCTGAATTTTAGGGTAGAGGAATTTACAGGTTGCAGAAACCTGTTTATGTCAGATACCTAACACAATAAACTATTCAAAGCAGGTTCCTGTGACTCGCACCTGCTGTTTAATCGCGCACGGTCAGTTGAATGGTAACCGTGTCGCCCTCGTCGATATTTTCAGCTTTACGCACCATGTCTTTCAGGGGCACAATGTAACCGCCGTCCTTGGGCCACAGGGAGGTTTTCCACTCGGTGCCGCCGATTTTGACAAATACCGGGATCATCCCCCAGCCGTAGGTGACCTCTTCCGAGATGGCACTGAGTACCTCGCTCTGTTCCTTAGGAACAGTCACAAAGTAAAAAGGCGCAGGCCCGCGCCAATACCAGATCACACCGCTGAATGTCAGGATCATAGCACCAGTATACCCGCTAAAAGGAAAAATCCCCTCAGAAATGAGAGGATTGTAAATGATTCTCCATTTGTGACTACTCTGCCGCTTCGAGCGTGATCTTTTCACTTTTCGGCAGCATCAGGATGGGCACCACCGCCAGCGCAGAGATGGCCGCACTGATCTCGAAAGTGGTGCGCAGCCCCCAGGCATCCCCGGCCATACCGATCAGCACCAGCACCAGCGAACGCACCAGGAAGGTGATCGACATATACAGGCCGTTGCCCGTAGCGCGGTGTTCCGCCATGTGGTCCTGCACCAGGGCCAGCAGCACCGGCTGAGCCGAAAGGGCAAAGAAGCCCATCAGCATCAGGGTGACGATCATCAGCCAGCCTTGGAGCTGGTCGAGCTGCAGGAAGGCGAACATCAGCAATGACGATACTGCAAAAGCTGCCAGCAGCACCGGTTTGCGTCCAAAGCGGTCGCTGACCGTCCCGGCCAGCAGTGCGCCGGCCACACCAGCCCCTTCCAGCACCGAAAGTGAGATGCCCGCCATCGCCAGCGTAGCGCCTTCAAAGTTCAAAAAGGTTGGCAGGTAGGTAGAGAGGCTGACAATGATGAACGAACGGCTGATCACGATCAGCAGGATGGGTAAAAAGAACTTGCCCATTGCGGGCAGGGCGTCGCGGATGCTGCCGGCAGGCTTGCGCTGCGCATTGCTGGAAACATCCCGGAAGCGCCACAGCAGGATCAGCGAGGAGCCCCAGCCAATCGCAATCAGCCGGTAGATGCCGCCCAGCCCCCAGGCAGAAACACCGGCCACCGCCACCAGCGGCCCCAGCGTGCGGCCAAGCTCCCCACCGGCCATGTACATGCTCATCCCCATCCCCATGCGCTTCCCCGAAATCCGGGCGATCATCGCCGGGGTAGGGGCGTGGAAAGCGGCCACGCTCAAACCGATCATCCAGAATAGCTCGGCGCCAGGCCCATCAGCCCGATCAGCGTGGCAGAGGCGGCAGGTGCAATGATCACAAAATAGCGCAGGCTGATCTTGTCGGCCAGGTAGCCAATGAACGGGTTCAGGATTGCCGGAAGCTGCATGAAGGCGGTCAGCGCGCCGGCCAGGGTCAGGGACATGGATAATTTCTCGATCACCAGGGGCAGCAGCGGCGGGACAAATGCGGTAAAAGTATCGTGGACAAAATGCGCCCCCACAATGGTGAGCACCTGCTCGGACTGGAAGCCTTCTTCTTGCGTGTCTGTTTTTGGTTGGCTGATATCTTCTTTGGTGGCCTCCACGGGACACCTCCTTACGAGCGAAATGTATAAAATAAATGCCGGTCTATGATACCACCGAGTCATTTGCAAAATGGAATCCCGGCACAAACAGGTGTGGCGGTTTTGGTGAGTAGTAAACAATCATGGCACCTCTATCGGTAATTCGTGGTGGAATTAGACCTTCCAATATCATGCCCGCGTAGGCGGGCATCCACAGAAATAGGGGACTTCAACTGGATTCCCACCAGAAACATGTGGGAATGACACGTGCCTGACATGGTAGAGTGATCCACAAACCTGCTAATTACACCACCCCTGCAAAAACCACACTGGTTCCAGGTAAAAAACCTTACGCACTTGAC
>QKGK01000429.1 GCA_003250455.1 Chloroflexota bacterium
GTAGACCAGACTGCGCGGGTTGGTCAGGTTGTAATACCCATCCGATTCGAGGTAGATGGAACCCGGGGTTAACTGGGTATCGAATTCTTCCAGGTCGTAGCCGAAGATCGGCTCATAGGGGTATAGCGAGGTCGCCTGGTTGCTAAAGGCCAGGTAATCCAGCGCGTCGATGACCCTGGTCACCTCGACCTCTTCCCCCGCCCGGATGCTGCGGTAATCCGACAGGGACTGTTCCAGGCTAAAGTTCCTGCTCTGAAGGTCGGCAGGCAGAAAAAAATAAACTCCGAGGAAAAGGAATACCCCGGCAAAAAAGATGGCGAAGGTGCGCGACAGCTTCCTGCCAGCCATTTTGGAGAACTCCCGGTCATATGCCCAGGCACCTAATATTGCCAGCGGGAACACAAAAGCGGCTGTGTAGCGAATATTGATATGCAGAGAGCTCAAAACCGGCAAATCCTTCACCAGGAGATACAGCACCCCCCGGGCAGAGATAAAGTCAAACACAAACCAGCAGGCAAACAGGAAAAATGCCAGAAAAACCCACTGGCTCTTCTCAAAATCAGGGAGCCCGCGATTACCTTGCTTTCGCTGAAGCTTATAGGGCAGCTTGCGCACCTGAAAAAAAAGAATGTATATCAAAACAGGAGACACCGAAACATCCATCTCCCAGATGCCGTACTGGCTACCGCCGACCAATGCCGTCATCGTCATCCCAACAGCCTGCGGATCGTGCAGCAGCACCCGCAATGGAAGGGTGAACAGCGGCACCCCGACCAACTGGAAAATCAGCCCCACCAACGCCTGTCCTGCAGTGGTGTAGATGTCATCCGAGACCAACCGGGGGAAATTTTGCATAAAGCCAAAAATGGCGTACAGTTTCCCGGCTGAGAGCAGCAACGCCAGCACTCCTCCACCCAGCAAGCCTGTGCTCACCTGCCAAAAATCCTTTCTTCCGGGTTTCAGTAAATACACCAGCGGCACCACCAGCAGCAGGGTGAAGCCCAACACGATCAGCAAATAGAATCCTGAAGCAAAGATAAAGATAGGTAAAATCAGCCCCAGGGCCACACCCCGCCGCCAGATGGTCCATTTTTCCCGGAACAACACATACAGGAACACCCCAATCAAGGGGAATGCCGGTCCGGTCAGCGGCCCGGTGGAATTATGCTGGATATAAAATCCCGTGGTGACAAAGAACAAAGCCCCCAGGATGGCAGCCCGCCATCCAATGTTAAGCACATCCCGCATGAACCCGTAACTGGCAGCATACCCCGCCACCGTGTAAGCCGCGATCGACAGCATTACTGCCACCCAAGGATTCACCCAGAAAACCAGTAATTGCGTCAGCGAAAACTGCACATCCTCAGGGTTGGCAAATTTCGGCAGTCCCCCGCCAAAAGAGGGCGAAAACCATTGGATTGAGAAGCCTTCATTTTGAAAATGAACATAGGTATCGATCAGGTGCGGGATCGAATAGCGATAGTCGTGCCCGACAACCGGGAAGGAAATATTCAAATACACGATCAAAAAAAGGAGATATAGAACGCCCCCTCCGATCAGAAACATCCTTTTAGCTTTTTTTTCTTCCAAGAGCAGCACCTCGCCAGTTTGATCGGAATAATTATAGAATAGAAATTCAAATCACACATCCGCACCCCCCTGCACACCCTCTTTCCTGACGTTGATTTGTGGTAGTATTTCCAAAGAAAATTCAGGTATTATTTTATTGGTATCAAAGAGGTAACCACAATGCAATCCAGACCACAATTCTCCAAACGGGTCACGATCATTGCCGCAAGCGTCTTGTTTGTGCTTGCCATCCTGATGATGATCCCTTCTACTTCTCAGGCCATGTTCGGTGCCCTGGGTATCGCGCAGGATACCGGCAAAAGCTATTACAACGGTTTTGAACCCTTTACCCCCTTTGTCCCCGGCTATTTCCCGGAGGACTTTGACCTCATCTACGTAAATAATGAAGCAATATATACCGTGGATGCGGACACTTTTGTAGACACTTACACCGA
>QKGK01000274.1 GCA_003250455.1 Chloroflexota bacterium
CATAGCCCATATCGTGAATGGTCAGCATGCGCTTACGAGCGGAATCGAAGGGGATCTCCATTTCCCGCGGATATTGTTTTGTCAATACTTTTTGGTCGAAGCCTGCTTTGGCAGCGGCCACCACCAGCGCGCCCTCTGTAGGGTCTCCGATCATACGCAAAGTGCTGATCCCGCTGTCCAGACCGCTTTCTTCCAGGTAGGCATCGCTGCACAATGCGGCACCGTGCATCAGTAAGGATAAGCTGTCATCTCTGGCATGGTCATAGATGGCGCCAAACTGGTCCAGGAATCTGCCTTCCGAGCTGTAACCTTCCCCCTCGATATTGAAACAATTCCCGTTGACCCATCCCTGAACGACGGTCATCTCATTTTGTGTCAGGGTGCCGGTTTTGTCCGAGCAGATCACCGTGGCGCATCCCAGGGTCTCTACCGCCGGCAGCTTGCGGATCAGGCTGTGGCGGCGCACCATGCGCTGCATGCCCAGGGCCAGGCAGATGGTCACTACGGCAGGCAGCCCTTCCGGCACGGCGGCAATCGCCAGGCTGACCGCTGTCATGAAAAGTTCGATAATTTCATGGTTGTGGCCACTTAGGTAAGTTTGGAAGCCTTGCTCGAAGATGAGCATTGGCTGGGTATCGCGCAAGATACCGTAAATGAAGATGATGCCGCAGATGGCCAGGGAAACGATCCCCAGCAGTTTGCCCAATTCGTCCAGCTTTAGCTGCAGCGGCGTATCCTCATCTTCATAGGATTGCAGCATTTCTGCAATCAGGCCGATCTGGGTGTTCATCCCGGTGGAGGTCACCAGACCAACGCCGCGCCCGTAGCTGACCACTGTGCTCATAAAGGCTGAATTTTTGCGGTCGCCTAACGGGATATCCCGGTCGAGGACTACCCGGGCATCTTTGTTGACCGGAACCGACTCGCCTGTCAGGGAGGCTTCTTCAATTGTCAGGTTGATGGTTTCAATCAGACGGATGTCTGCCGGGACGTAGTTGCCGGCTTCCAGGTAGACAATGTCGCCGGGGACAAGCTCGTTTGCCGGGATGGTAATGCGGTGTCCTTCCCGGAGCACGCTGGCATTTGGGGCGGCCATTTTTTTGAGCGCCGCCAGCGCCTGCTCGGCTTTCGATTCCTGAACCACACCCAGGATGGCATTCAGGATCACAATTGCCATGATGGCCGAAGCGTCCACGATCTCTCCCAGCGCCAGCGAGATGCCAGCGGCTACGATCAGGATGATGACCAGGAAATTGTTGAATTGGTCCCACAACAGGCTCAAAAAGCCCGGACGGGGGCGTTCAACCAATTCGTTCAGCCCATATTTGGCGAGCCGTTCCTTTGCTTGCTGGGCGTTCAGCCCCATTTCCAGGTGGGTTTCAAAAGTATCGGGAATTTGTTCAATGGGGATTGAATGCGGTTCGTTTGACATTATTTCCTCTCCATTTAATGTATTAACGTTGTGAAATTATTGTAGCAAACTGCCTTCTGGCGCGAACTAAGCTAGCACTTAGCTCATCTAAGACTTTCCTTAGGTAACTTAAGCGTTAAGCTTATTCACCCCCATTGTGATTTTTTATACAATTAAATCCGGAACAGTAGTTAGGTAAATGATCACCTTTGTTTTACTGTGGATAGTTCCAGGTAAAACTTGACAACATTGAGCTTATGGATCCTTGAGGAGGTGCGCTATCGTCCTAAATTGTAAGAGGTAGTTTTCAGCTGCTGCTATTCCTTCTCCCCCAACTAAATTGTGCACAATTATTAGGAATGACGCTGCCCCTCAGGCTTTTGGCTTGGGAAATTCCGTATATAAAACAAGGATTTTAGGAGAAAACAAGATGAAATTAACAGAAGATTGGCTTTCGGTACTACTCGGATTTGGAATAATCCTGTTAGCCGTCATCGGAGTGATCAACCCCGATTGGTTCAAGTTCTAAGATCAGGCACAATTAGAGGAGAATGAACTGATGACTACGACAAATCAAGCTTCAGCTAAAAAGAATAATGCCGCCGGATTTTGGATTGGCCTGGCGGTGGTTATAGCGTTGTGCTTCCTCACACGCTATGTATATAACATTGTCAAACCGATGACTTTGCCCGGGAACATTCCAGGGAGTGTGCTTGAATACCCGATTTGGGCCGCGTTAGTTGGTTTGATCTTCAACTGGATCTTCAAGGCGACGAACATTCACGAACGCCTGACTCCTGGCTTCAAGACCGAACTCTTCCTGAAAATTGGTCTGATCCTGCTCGGCGGGAAGATCAGCTTCAAAGTGTTGGTTACCGCTGCTGGCGGCGCCATCATCCAGGGCGTGATCATGGTGACCTGTGTGTACTTCTTCTCCTGGTGGCTTGCCGGGAAATTTGGCTTGCCGGACACGCTGCGCGCAGTGATGTCCACCGCTGTTTCGATCTGCGGCGTTTCCGCTGCGATCGCCAGCGCCGGCGCTGTTCTGGCCAAGAAAGAGGAAATTACCTACGTGACCGCATTGGTGATTGTGACTGCTTTGCCCCTGATGGTGATTGCCCCGATGATCGCAAAAGCAATAAATATGCCAGAACCTGTAGCTGGCGCCTGGTTCGGCGGCAACGTTGACACCACGGCCGCCGTTGTTGGCGCTGGAACGATCTATGGCGAGACGGCTCAAACGATAGCCAGTATTGTCAAGCAGACCCAGAACGTACTGATCGGCGTGGTCTCCTTCTTCCTGGCATATTACTTTGTGTCCAAGGAAGGCGATGGAGAACGACCCAGCCTGTCCATTATCTGGCAGCGCTTCCCGAAATTTGTTTTGGGGTTCATCGTTGCTTCCCTGCTCTACACCTTTAATGTGATCACAAAGGACAACAGCTCCTATGCAGCCATCCAGAATATTATGAACTGGTTCTTCTGCGCAGCGTTTGTCTGCATGGGGTTGGAACTTTCTGTGGCTGAATTCAAGAAGATGGGTTGGAGCCCGGTAATCGTATACCTGATCGTTACCGTGTTCAACACGCTGCTTGCTTTGGGAATTTCTTACCTGATCTTCGGGTGGCTCTTCCCGGTTTCGCTGTAACACCCAAATTCCACTGAAACCCTGGGGGAGGTTTGATGAGCATCAAAAGCTTTCCTACCTCCCCCTTACTATTTAGACCTATTCAAGGAGGTCATAATGTCTGAATCAGAAACCCCCTTGCTTGATGACCTGGAAAATGGCCCATGGCCCAGCTTTGTAACAGAGATAAAGCGGGCAGCAGAGAAAAAAGACGCTGCCAAGGATTTGCTCCGTCAACTGGAACGCTCTTACGAAGATCGAATTGGTCACTGGAAGCATGGTGGTATTGTTGGCGTACGCGGATATGGCGGCGGAGTGATTGGCCGTTATTCGGACTTGCCTGAAGAATTTCCGGCAGTGGCCGAATTTCACACCTTCCGTGTGAATATGCCATCTGGTTGGTTCTACAAAACAGATAAACTGCGCCAGCTTTGCGATGTTTGGGATAAACACGGCTCCGGCCTGACCAACCTGCACGGCGCAACAGGGGATATCATCCTGCTGGGCGCGCCCACAGAGGCCTTACAGCCCTGCTTTGATGATCTGGCTGAAATCGGCTTTGACCTGGGCGGTTCCGGCAGCGATATGCGCACCCCGTCCTGCTGTGTAGGACCGGGGCGCTGTGAATATGCCTGCATCGATACCCTGGAACTGCTATACAGCATTACCATGGAGTTCCAGAATGAACTCCACCGGCCGATGTTCCCCTACAAATCCAAGATCAAGATTTCCGGGTGCCCGAACGACTGCGTTGCTTCCCTGCCGCGCTCGGATATCTCCATTGTGGGTACCTGGCGCGATAACATCCAGGTTGACCCGGATGGCGTGATCTTCCACGCTGAAAATGGGGTAGATATTCAATCTGAAGTTGTGGATATGTGCCCGACCAAGTGCATGGAATGGGATGCCGAGACAAAAACCCTGACAATCGATGACGCCGAATGCAACCGCTGCATGCACTGCATCAACATTTTGCCGCACGGCCTGCGCCCCGGCAAAGAACGCGGCGCCACCATTCTGGTTGGCGGTAAAGTCCCGATCGTGCATGGCGCCCTGCTATCCTGGGTGATCGTTCCCTTCATGAAAATGGAGCCCCCCTTCGATGAGATCAAAGACCTCATCGAGCGCATTTGGGAGTGGTGGGATGAAAACGGCAAGATGCGCGAGCGCCTTGGCGAGCTGATCAACCGTCTGGGCATGCGCACATTCCTGAAAGCGATGGACCTGCCGCCTGTTCCGCAGATGGTTCATGAACCACGTGCCAACCCCTACTACTTCTGGGACCCAGAGGAGGTGAAATAATGGCGACCAAAAATGCTACCAAGACTGACTTCGGTCCTCCCTATTACAAAGAAATGCTGCCTCCGGTCATCCAGGAAAATTACGGCCAATGGCTGTATCATGACCGCATCAAACCCGGACTGCTCAAGCATGTGGCTGAATCGGGGGATGCGCTTTTCACCGTGCGTGTTGGTTCAGGGCGTCTGGTCAGCACTGACTGGATCCGTGATATTTGCGATATCGCTGAAACATATTGCGATGGCTACCTGCGCTTCACCAGCCGGCACAACGTAGAGTTCCTGGTCTCTGATGAGGCCCAGGTTCAACCCTTGCTGAATCATCTCAAAGCACATGACTACCCGGTTGGCGGTACAGGACACTCGATCACCAACCCGGTGCACACCCAGGGATGGATCCACTGCCACACCCCGGCTACCGATGCCTCCGGTATCGTCAAAGCGGTGATGGATGATCTATATGAATACTTCACCGATTGGAAGCTGCCGGCCTACTGCCGGGTGGCTTTGGCCTGCTGCCTGAACATGTGTGGCGCTGTGCACTGCTCTGATATCGCCATCCTGGGTATCCACCGCAAGCCGCCGAAGATCGACGATGAGATTGTTCGCACCAAATGTGAAATCCCCAATGTGATCGCAGCCTGCCCGACCGGCGCCATTCGGCCCGACCCCAAGAACAAAACTGTCAAAGTAGCGGAAGAAAAATGTATGTACTGCGGCAACTGCTACACCATGTGCCCCGGTATGCCTGTGGCAGACCCGGTGGGTGACGGCGTTTCAATCTGGGTTGGCGGAAAGATCTCCAGCGCTCGTACTCCCCCCAAATTCTCCCGCCTGGTGATCCCCTTCTTGCCGAATACACCACCCAGATGGACGGAGACGACTACGGCAGTGCGCAACATCATCGAGACATGGGCGATTCATGCCCGCAAGCACGAACGCATGGGTGAGTGGATCGACCGGATTGGTTGGGAGCGTTTCTTCGACCTGACCGGCATCCCCTTCACTGTCCAGCTCATTGATGACTTTACCCTTGCCCCGGAGACTTTCCGCTCTACACCAACCTTTAAGTGGTAAAGGAAAATATTATGGCTGGCGAAGTAACCCAAGAACTCAAAGATCAAATTGTCGAGTTCTTTACTAAAAAAGGCAAAATGATGACCCATCGGGATGTGGCCAATGGGTTGGATATCAATTCCCGCCTGGCAAAGCAGGCTTTGACCGAGTTGGTCAACGCTGGCACGCTGGAATTCACATCCTTTGGTGGGGCTACATTCATTAAATTGCCGGAAGAATAAATGACCGAACCAGACCCCGGGTGAGCACCCGCTCGCCTGGGGTCTGGAAAAATTATGGAGGTATCTCATGCCTGAAATTAACCTGGAAGGTATCGTGATCGATGTTGATGAAGATGGTTTCATCCAGGACCCGAACATCTGGAATGAAGCCATGGCAATGGCAATTGCCAAAACGGAAGAAGTTGAAGATTTGACAGATGACCACTGGGTTGTGGTCAACTACTTGAGGAATTACTACAAGGAATTTGGAATTGCTCCCATGATCCGCAAGTTGTGCAAAGAAACAGGCTTCAATTTGAAATACATCTACGAATTGTTCCCCTCTGGCCCAGCCAAGGGCGCCTGCAAGATCGCTGGCCTGCCAAAACCGACGGGCTGCGTCTAAATCCTTCTTTGAGGAGCGGGACAGGCCCGCATTTACCTTGTTGCTAAAGGTGATGTGAACCAGTCCTGCTCCTCAGTGCAGCAAACTCTAGCAAACACAACAGTAATGGAACCTGCAAAATGTTTTGGAATTTAGTCTCAGTGTTTTTGGTTGGAATGGCTTACTTCGCTGCCGCAGCATTTACCCTGGGGTTATTGGCAAAGCTGATCGGATATTTCAGGACACCTGCACCTTTGCCCCTGGTGACCACGCCTGGCCCGGAGAGCGAGGGCGGCGTGATCGCCCGGTTGTTGGGTGATGTGCTTATCTTCCCCAATCTGTTCAAAGCCGATAAGCTGCTGTGGGTTGGCGCCTGGCTGTTCCATGTGGCCCTGGCAGCCATTCTTTTTCGACATTTACGCTATTTTACATATCCGGTTCCGGAGCTGGTTTTGTATATGGAACCTGTTGCCTTGTTTTTTGGCTATCTGTTTGGGGTCGCCGCTTTATATCTTTTCTGGCGGCGGCTGGCACTGCCGCGCACGCTTTACCTATCGAAACTGCCGGATTATTTCGCTCTTCTGCTGCTCGGACTGATCGCCGGGACCGGGATCATGGTCAGCTATTGGGCACATGTCTACCTGGTGGATGTAAAAGCCTTTGTGCTTGGCTTGCTGACGCTCAAACCGGTTGCACCACCAACACACCCGTTATTCTTGCTGCATTTTTTCCTGGTACTGCTTTTAATGATCTATTTCCCCTTCAGCAAGCTGCTGCATGCGGGGGGGATCTTCTTCAGCCCAACCCGCAACCAGCCCTACAAGATTCAGGAAGCTGGCAAGCGTTACGTCAACCCGTGGGATCCTAACCCCTAACCCCAGACGACTAACCTTATGGCAAAATTTGACGAGACCCCAATTATCAAAGATCCTGCGAAAGAGGGTGTTCTGACCCCGCCGCCGCTGCGCGAAAATGCTGCCCAGAATGTTCACTGCTGGCACAGCAAAGAAAAAGATACCAGTAAGATCGGCTACCCTTCAGAGCTTGTCCCCAATTGGCAGGAAAAAGCAATAGAAAAATTTGGCGAGCTGCTGGATAGCTATAAATCTTTGCGCGTATACATGGACACATGTGTGCGATGCGGTGCATGTGCGGATAAGTGCCAGTTCTACCTGGGCACGGGGGACCCGCAAAATTTCCCCGTGGCACGTGCAGAACTTCTGCGCAGCGTCTACCGGCGCTATTTTACTCCTGGTGGGAAGCTGTTCCCCGGGTTGGATGGCGCTGCAGACCTGGACGAAGCGATGCTTGAACGCTGGTACACCTATTTTTACCAGTGTTCGCAGTGCCGGCGCTGTTCGGTCTTCTGCCCTTACGGCATCGATACGGCGGAGATCACCACGGCTGCCCGGATGATCATGGCGGAAATTGGCTATTCGACGAAATATGTCACCGAAGTGATTGCCAAAGTATATGAAACCGGCAACAACCTCGGGATTCCTCCAGCAGCCTGGATCGATAACTGCGAATTCCTCGAAGAAGATGTTGAAGAGGAAACGGGGATGCCCGTGCGCTTCCCCGTGAATGAGGTTGGCGCCGATATCCTGCTGGTGCCACCCAGTGCAGACAACTTCGCCAATGTCGAAACGATGATCGCCTATGGTAAGCTGTTCCACTTTTTGGGGATTTCCTGGACTACCAGCACGTACTGCGATGAAGGCGGCAACTTTGGCCTCTTCCTGGATTACAAGAATCTCAAAAAGGTCAACAACCGCATTCTCGAAGCCGCACGCATGTTGAATGTCAAAACTATCATGTGGGGCGAGTGCGGCCATGCCTGGCGCGCGGGGATCTTTACCCCCACCCTGAGCGGGCCGATGGATGATTTTGACCCGCCTTACCCCTATCATATTGCCCAATATGTGGTCAAGCTACTGCGGCAGGGCGTTTTTGACGGCAAGATCGACAAGAGCGCCAATGACCACCGAATTGTGACCTACCACGACCCGTGCAACCCGGCGCGCGCGGGTCAGCTGCTGGATGAACCGCGCGAGATCATCCGGGCGGCGTGCAACAATTTCATCGAAATGCCGCCCAATACCATCCGGGAGAAAACGTTCTGCTGTGGCGCCGGCGGCGGTATGCTGGCGGATGAGATCATGCCGGTGCGCATGGCTGGCGGGAAACCGCGCGCCATGGCCGTAAAGCATACCCAGGCAAATTACCTGGCAACCATCTGTGCGATCTGCAAGGCGCAGCTCCCTGGACTGATGCAATATTGGGAGGTGCCTGTCGAAGTAGGCGGCACTTTGCGCCTGCTGACAGATGCGCTGATCTACTGAGGCCTGTGGAGAAGGAGATGCGAAAAGCTGTTCTTGGAATTGTCGTTTTGCTGGTGGTGACGTTGATTGTGGCTTTTTACCCCGCGTCGGTTGATAAGCCTGCCCTCAATGGGAGCGGCCCGCTGGCAGTGTATATCGACCCTCAGTATGCCGCTCCGGCAACGCACAGCCCGCTGGACTGGTGGCAGACCCACCACATGGATGTGGTCAACCGCGGCGATTTGCAGCAAACAGATTGTCTTTATTGCCACGACCCCGAAATCTCCTGCAACAACTGCCACGGCTATGTCGGGGTCGATCCGATTGTTATCCCTACCCTTCCGATCACAAAGATTTCGTCCAATGACTAAAACTGAAATACCCCTCCCTTTTAGATCCGTATTTCTTTCCCGGCGGGAATTCATCCAACTGGGCCTGGCAGGGGTTTGTGCTGCCTGGGCAGGTGTTTTTGTCCAATCCCGCCTCTTCCCATCCGAACAGGCGGTTACGGAAGCCAAACCGGTTTCCATCCCCCTCACAGACCTGCCCGTTGGCAGCAGCCAGCAGATCACTTATGGAGGGCAGTCCGCATTGGTGCTGCGCACCCAGCAGAGCATAAAAGCCTTTTCGCTGACCTGCACACACCTGGGCTGCCTCGTAGAATGGCGTCAGGACCAACAGGAATTTTACTGCCCCTGCCATGACGGACGGTTTGACCAGTTCGGTGAGGTTGTCGCCGGGCCGCCCCCGGTGCCGCTGGAGCAGTTCCCTGTCCGGGTTGTGGATGAACAGGTTGTAATAGGGGAGGAGGTTTAGTATGAAACCTGCCCTTTCCCTGAAGCTGCTTGCCATTATTTTGGTTGTTGCCGCCGTGATCGTATTGCTCCCTGCCAAAGAGGCCCAGGCGCTGCCCGAATACGCGGCACAAACTGGCGAGACCTGTGCCGCCTGCCATATTTCCCCTTCAGGGGGTGGTGCCCGCACTCCCCGCGGCCAGGGCTGGATCGCCGCCGAAAAGCCCGGAACAGTGCCAGACTTGCTCACTTCCCTGGAATTATTGGGCGTAAAACTGGATGTAGACCCGGCTGAATTCAGCGACGTACCCGACGAGATTGATCCCGCCCAGCCGCTGCTGCTTGAACCGGGACAGGCGGACCTGCTTCACCAACATTTGTTCAACTATCCTGGTAATTGATCTCCCCCGGAGCGAATCACACCTATGGATAATCAAACACCAAACCCTCAAAAAACAAAGAGCCGGCTCTCGCGACGGGACTTTATCAAGATTGGCGGCACAGTTGCCGCTGCCGGGGCTGCCGTGATGGCAGTCCAGAAAAACAACCGGTCTGATTTTCCCAATATTGCATCTGCCGCAGAAAGCCTGGACGAGGCAATTATCAAAACCACCTGCGCCTTATGCCCATCCGGCTGCGGGCTGGATGTACGGGTGGTAAATGGAAAAGCGGTAAAAGTGGAAGGGAACCCGCTGCACCCGGTCAACCAGGGCGTTTGCTGCCTGCGCGGCCAGGCTTCCCTTGAGGTGCTGTACAGCCCGGAGCGGATCGAACATCCCCGGCGTCAGCTTGGCGCACGCGGCAGCGGAGATTGGGAAGAAATATCCTGGGACGAAGCGCTTGAAATTTTGGCGGAAAAATTGGGTGCCATGCGTGAAAATGGTCAATCCCATCAGCTGGCCGTGGTGCATGGCGAGTTACGCGGCCAGATGCGCGGTCTGGTCTCCCGCTTCATGCAAGCCTACGGCTCTCCAAACCTGGTCTCACGCAGCAGCCTCGGAGAGCAGGCTGTCCGGCAGGCCATGTTCCTCACCCAGGGGATCAACAGTTTACCGGTCTACGACCTCAATAACGCCAACTACGTGATGGCCTTCGGTGGCAACCTGCTGGAATCCAGCAGGAACGTGATCGCGGCTTTGGGATCGGTGGCCTTCATGCGGAGAGGCCGCCCTCAGCGCGGAAAATTGGTGGCCGCACACCCCAGACTGGGCCTGACCGGCATGAAAGCGGACGAATGGATCCCCATCCGCCCGGGCACATACGGGGCGCTGGCGCTGGGGATGGCAAATATCATCATTAACAGCCAACTTTATGACCAGGACTTCGTCGATAATTTCACGTTTGGTTTTGAGGACTTCGAAGATGAGGCGGGGAACCTGCATAAGGGCTTCAAGAGTCTGATCCTGGAGCAGTACGACCTGGAGCGGGCAGCGATGATCACCGGTGTGCCGGCCGAGACGATTGCCCGGCTGGCTGGCGAGTTTGCCACCAATACCCCGGCAGTGGCGATCATGCCCACCGAAGCGGGAGAACTTTCCAGCGGCAATGCTTTAACTACTGCAATGGCCATCCATGCCCTCAACGCGCTGGTCGGGTCGATTGATACACAAGGCGGTGTTTTGGTGCAGCGTTTCCCGGAGCTGAGTGCCTGGCCGTCCTTCGAACTGGACGAAACTTCCCGGAAGGGAGTGGCCCAACAGCGCATCGATGGGGCTGGCAGCGACGCATTTCCGCTGGCGCTTTCCGTCTATCAGGAACTGCCCGAAAATATCCTGGCCGAAAAACCTTATCCGCTGGAAGCGCTCCTCCTGCTGAACGCCAACCCGGTCTATGATATGCCGGCCTCGTTTGCCGAAGCATTGCTGAAAGTCCCCTTCGTAGTGAGTTTTGCCTCCACGCTGGACGAAAGCGCGGCTCATTCAGATTTGATCCTTCCGGCCAGCACATTCCTGGAAATCTGGGGGGATGACTACCTGGAAGGCACGGGCTACGCGGGGGTTTCCCTGCGTCAGCCAGTGGTGGACCCCGTCCACGATACGCGCAACCCCGGAGATGTTTTCCTGGCTCTGGCCTCCCGGCTTGGCGGCCCGTTATCCGATGCGCTGCCTTTTGCCGATTATAAAACCGCTGTCGATTACCGCCTGGAGGCGCTGGACCTGGATTGGGAGAAGTTCGAGGCCAATGGCAACTGGTCTGAGATGGTCTATTTCAATGCAGCACCCGGAAGCACGGCCTGGTCTCAGGTGGTGGGGCGGGACCGCCTGAATGCGCCAAAAGATGGTCGCTTCGATTTCTTCTCCCGCGAGCTGTTCGCCCTGCTGGCAGAACCGCAAGACCAGGACTGCCTGCCGCAGTTCGAGCTGCCCCTGCCGCTGACCGATTCCGGCCCGGATCCAAGCCAATACCCGCTATTGCTGGTCAGCCAGCATCTCATCACGCACAGCGAAAACTGGCATGGGGTGATCCCATCCCTGCAGGAATGTGTCGGCTTGCAAAGCTATATGAAATGGGACAGCTGGATTGAGATCAATCCGACTACTGCAGAGGAAATGGAGATCACCAGTGGAGACCGTGTCCTGGTGGAATCCCCCCATGGGAGCCTGGAGGCGGTTGTCCGCCTGTACGAGGGGATTTGGCCGAATGCGATCTACCTGCCGCCGGGAATGGGCCACACAACCCTGATCAAGTGGGGGCGCGCCGCCCCGGAAAGCATGGTAGTAGGCGCCAACACCAACCGGTTGGCGAATTTTGAGAGCGAATCGCTTAGCGGGCAGGCCGTTTACACACCTGTTCGAGTCAGGATCACGAAACGCTAGGTACTCTTGTTACTGATTTTTGGAGGTATTTATGCCCCGATGGGGAATGGTCATCGACTTAGATAAATGCTTCGCCTGCCAGAGCTGTACAACAGCCTGTCGGATGGAAAACAATACGCCTGTGGCCGGGCCAAACCAGACTGACATGGGGCGGGCCATTCTCTGGAATGAGGTATTACCCTTCGTGGAGGGTGAATATCCAAACATCGTCACGACGATGATCCCGCGCCCGTGCCAGCACTGTGACGAACCGCCGTGCACAAAAGTTTGTCCGGTGCGGGCAACCTACAAGAACGAAGAAGGCATTGTGGTGGTGGATTACACCCGCTGCATCGGCTGCCGGCTTTGCACGGTTGCCTGCCCGTATGAAATGCGCTACTTCAATTGGTATCCGCCGGAGTGGCCTCAAGGCGTTGCGGCACATCTTAACCCCGACCCGGAAGTAGCGCCGCGGCCCAAAGGGGTGGTGGAAAAATGCACGTTCTGCGTCCAACGCTTACGCAAGGCACGGGAAACAGCCGAGGCGGAAGGCCGCCCCTTCAACGCCACCGATTTCATCCCGGCTTGCGTGGAAACCTGCACCGGCCATGCCCGCTACTTTGGCGACCTGGATGACCCGGAAAGCCTGGTCAGCCAGCTGGCTCACAGCCCGCGCGCTTTCCGCCTGCAGGAGGAATTGGGCACGCAGCCAAAAGTCACCTATTTGAAACAAGGATAGAATGAGATGCAGCCAATTAATAAATATGAGGACATCATTCTAGATCCGGTAAAACGCTTCACCCGCCGCGACGTGCTCTTGTGGGGAATCTCCGGGGGCCTGCTGGTCGTGGGGATGGCTGCCTGGATCAGGCAGCTGGTGCTGGGCCTGGGCGTAACCGGCATGAACCGCCCCGTTTACTGGGGCATCTACCTGACGAATTTCGTGTTCTTCATCGGGCTGGCCCATTCGGGGACATTCATTTCAGCAATCCTGCGGGTAGCCGGTCAAAGCTGGCGCGCTCCCCTGACGC
This sequence comes from Chloroflexota bacterium, assembly GCA_003250455.1. Lineage (GTDB taxonomy): Bacteria > Chloroflexota > Anaerolineae > Anaerolineales > UBA11579 > UBA11579. The sequence continues at coordinate 12,940 of QKGK01000274.1, forward strand.
GGGCGGCCGAAGCAATCACTTTGTTCAGTCTGCCCTTTGGTGTCATGTCCATTTTGATGGATATCGGCCGCATAGACCGGGTGCTCAACCTGATCCGGTATGGCCGGTTTCAATCGCCCTTGCTGTGGGATGTCACCGCGGTAGGGCTTTACTTCTGCTCAAGCTACGTTTTCTTCTATTTATCGCTGCTCCCGGATCTGGCCATCTGCCGGGATAAGTTGACCGATGCCACCCCGTTCCGCAAAAAGATGTATACGGTGCTGGCCCTGGGATGGGAGCATCGCCCGGAACAATATCACCGCCTGGAAAAGGTGATGGATGGCATGGCTATTTTTATGACCATGCTGGTTGTCACCGTGCATACGGTCGTCTCCTGGGCTTTCAGCATGACCCTGCAGCCCGGCTGGCATACCGCTATCATGGGGCCCTTCTTTTTGCTGGGTGCGATCCTGTCCGGCACGGCTGCCGTGGTGATTGTGCTGTCCATCCTGCGCAAGGCTTACCACCTGGAGCTGACGCTGCCAATCTCGGTATTCAATTCCTTGCGCAAGCTGCTGATCACCTTTGTGTTGGGCTGGCTCTACTTTATGATCGCCGAACACCTGACCATCGGGTACGGCAATATGGTCGAAGAAATGCGCGTGCTGGATGGAAAGTTCAGCGGTACGTATTCCGGGGTATTTTGGTCAATGGCGGTCCTTGTGTTTGTCATCCCGCTATTCATTTTGGTCTTCAAATCAAAGAACAGCATCAAGTGGATGGTTACCGCCTGCGTGCTGATCAACATCGGCATGTGGATGGAACGCTATATCGTGATCGTGCCGTCAGAAATTTACCCCAGGCTGCTGCATGCGTTTGGTGAGGGCAGCTATCTTCCTTCTTTGACGGAAGTGATCATTACCATCTCCATGTTTGCCGGTCTGGTTTTCATCTACGCATTGTTTACCCGTTTTTTCCCGATCATCCCTATCTGGGAGACGGCCGAAGAGCTTCCCGGCCACCAAACAGCGGTAACGGTTGCGCCGGAAGTTCCCGTTGAGACGGCAGCAGTACCAACAGGGGAAGTAGGAGGTTAGTCATGGATTTAGCTGCCCTGGTTCACTATTTTTTCACCGAATCCGGTCCGGGCGGAATCTTTGCCATGTCGATTCTGCTGCTGGCATTAGGGATTTATTTCCTGCTGACGCGTTGGATCCTGCGGGGAGGGGATAAATAAGCCATGCCGCGAAAACTAATCCTGCTGATCACGCTTATTGCTGCCTTTGGGGTCCTGGGCACCATCCCCGTAATGGCAGAGAACCAGCTTGTATCTTCGCCGAATTACCAGGCTTCCAATTACTGCGTGTCGTGCCACACCGTCGGCGACCCACGCCTGGAGCAGCCTGCAGCCTGGGTGGGCGGCGTATCTCATAACGCCATCAGCCCCTGCCCTGGAGCCAGCCAGATCCAGGAGGAGATCTTTTATACCGAAAGGATGCTGCTGGCGATAGACGGGGCAAGCGATGAAGCACCAGGGAATGTCGACCTGAGCAAAAGCGCTGCCCGTTTGGCGGCAGCGGAACAATCTTACAGCCGCTTGCTGGACGCCCCGGTGGAGAGTCTGGTTGCCTTTTCCACGGATGCGGCAAAGGTGCGCTACAGCCTGGGCAAAATTTACACCACCCTGAACCAGTATATCGAGGCGGCCAAACGCGCCCGGGTGTTGTGGTGGGGGTTAGCCGCCACCGCGGTGATGGTTGGTTCTCTGGTTTGGGGGTGGACCAATGCGAAAAAGGCCATTGGGGTGAATTCAGTAAGCACACCCAGAACTGCCAGGTTTTACCTTTCCAGGGGGCTGGTTATAGTGCTGGTCTTCATTTTCTTTGCCCTGCCGATTTTCCGCATCCCCAGCCAGGAAGTGGAAGCCACCAGCACCGAGATGCAGGAACGCCAGACTGCCATAGACGAAGCAGGCCGCGCGGCTTTGACCGCAGACCGCGAGTTGAGCCGCTCCTGGGCGCTTGCTGTTATCGGGGCGGACTGGTCTACGCTTTCGGCAGAAGAGGCCGAGGCTTTACTGGATGAGGCTTTGGCATCTGCAAGCGAAGCCCAGATCAACCAGGCGTCCCTGTGGGGGATCTCGCAGGAGGCCTGGGAAGCTGGCCGTGCCAAAACAGATATGCAGGCGGAAGCGGACCTTGCTGACAGCGACCTGGCAGCCACCCGCAGCCGGGCCTGGGCGCAAAGGCTGATCGCAGAATCCTGGGTTGAGGTGGATGTTCAAAAAGCCGGGGAGATTTTTGAGAAAGCCGCCGAACAGGCTGCCCTGGCCGTCTACCCGTATGACCAACTGGACCTGCGCGCCATTTCGGTGGCCTGGGCGCAAATCGACCCGGAACGCGGGACCGCATTGGCACTGACGATCTCCGATCCGGCGCTGCGCTCCTGGGCGCTGCGGGAAATTGCGGTCGGATCCGGGGATGATGCCATATTTGAAGCTGCCGCCCAGGCGGCCCGGGAGGTGGAAGATCCGGTACAGCAGGCCAGAGCCTTGCGGGAGGCAGCCCTCGCTTCCGGTCAGACAGCCTTGTTTGCGGAAGCTGCGGCTGCGCTGGAAACTGTTCAGGGGGCAGAAGCCGCTTATGCGCTGGCCGATCTGGCCGCCGCGGCAGGTGATCGCGATCTGGCAGCCCAAATTCCCTCCGAATATCCTGCGGCTGTCGCACTGGCTTTTTACCGCCTGGGTGATTTTGAAACCGCCTGGCAGGCTGCCGGGCAGATTGCTGATCCCCTGGAACAAGCCAGGGCACAGGCTGCCATTGCGGCCGCTTGGGAAAATACCAGCGCCGTGGATGAGATCCGCTTTGCTTTCCTGCGAGACCGGGTATTGAGGGATATCAGCATTGCAAGCGGTGATCTGTCGCTGGTGGAAGAAATGGAAAGCCCTTATTATCAAGTCCAGGCTTTGACAGCCGGAGGAGAATTTGAAAGCGCGTGGCAGATCGCCGGTAACCTGAACGATGGTTATCCTCTCGCAGCCCTGGGGGCGGCCTGGGCCGAAAGTGATCCCCAGGCTGCTTCCCAGGTGCTGGAGAGCCTCACCCTGGAGACCGATAAGGCGGATGTGCTGACCGCAATTGCCGCGGCAACGGGGAACACCGATGATTTTGAAAGCGCTTTGGGAATGGCCCTGGCGGCGCGGGTCAGCGGGGACGCCCTCGCTCCGGTGTATGCCACCTTGGAGCTTGCCAGCGCCTTCCAGGAATTTCCGGATCTGTATGAGCAAAGCTTACAGCAAGCCTATGAGATCGCCTGGCTGATCAATATCTCATACTGATGCCTGAACCGCTATCGAGGAGTGATGCATTGACTACTGCAGAGAAGAACAAGATTTTGATCGTTGCCACATATGGCCCGGATAACCCGGAGCGCTGTCCCGGGGCGTTCGTTTTTGCCCAAGAAGCCGCAAAAACCGGCGCGGATGTCGGCCTGGTGTTTGTGCTGCAGGCGCCGCTGCTGCTAAAAAAGGGCGTCGCAGACAGCATTTGTGCCAAAGAGGGTGGGCGCACGATTCGCAAGTTTATCGATGACACCCTGGATGCAGGGGTACAGTTTTTTGCCTGTGACGCTGCCATGCGGTTGTGCGATATCACCGCAGATGAACTGATCGAAGAAGTGGATATGATCGTCGGTCCATCGTTTGTCATCACCGAAGGGCTGAAAGCCGACCTGGCGTTGACATTTTAGCCCTGCTGGTCAAACCAAAGGAACCTTTAAATTTACTAGTTTTGGAGGATACCCATGTACATTGTTACGATCGATGAAGAAAAATGCCAGGCCTGCAGTGAATGTATCGATGTGTGTTCGCAGAGCATGATTGCCATGGTTGAAGAAAACGGCAAGAAGTATGCGATGTTTTCAGGCGACCCGGATGACTGCCTGGGATGTTACAGCTGCCAGGAAATGTGCGACGAAGGCGCAATAGAAATTACGGAATATTAGAAGACACCGGGATGATTGATCGATGACCACGGGCTGCCCGCGTATCTTGGTTGCTGCTCCGCAGGGACGCAGCGGCAAAACCACTTTCTCCCTGGGGCTTTGTGCCGCGCTGATGCAGCGCGGACTGCGCGTGCAGCCGTTTAAAAAGGGACCAGATTATATTGACCCCTCCTGGCTGAGCGCGGCGGCAGGGACTCCCTGCCGCACCCTGGACCCTTTTTTCCAAAATGGGGCAGAACAATTAAGGCACGCTTTTGACCGGGGCACCAGGGAGGCGGACTTTGCCTTGATCGAGGGCAACCACGGGTTGTATGATTCTGTTACCGAAGATGGGGACAGCAGCAGCGCAGCATTGGCGCGGGTATTGCGTTCGCCCGTCCTGCTGGTGATCAATGCCGCCCGGATGGGGCGCAGCGCGGGGGCGATGGTGTATGGCTACCAGAATTTTGAGCCGGACACGCCCATTGCGGGGGTTGTGCTAAATAACGTGGCAGGGAAGCGGCATGACTCCAAGCTGCGTACAGCCATTGAAGATCATTGCAATCTTCCGGTGGTCGGCGTGCTGCCGCGGGACGAAGCGGTCAGTATCCCCGACCGCCACCTGGGGCTGATCCCCAACGCCGAAAATGAAGCTCTGCACCCGGCCATCGAAGCATGCCGCCGGGTGGTGGAGCAGTTTGTTGACCTAGAAGCAGTCAAGAAGATTGCAAGTTCTGCCGTGGGATTTGCTGCCCAGCCGATGGGCGGGGATGTGCGCGCTGCGAAGGCTGGGTCTCATGCGCCAACCATCGGTGTCATCCGCGACCGGGCGTTTACATTCTATTACCCGGAAAATCTGGATGCTTTGGAGTGTTATGGCGCACAACTGAAATTCATCGATTCCCTGCACGACCAGCAGATCCCTGACCTGGATGGCCTGTATATCGGTGGGGGCTTCCCGGAGATTTTCCTTGAAGAAATCGAAGCAAATGTCAGCTTGCGCCGCCAGGTCTATGAGGCAATTCAGCATGGGCTGCCGGTCTATGCCGAGTGCGGCGGGTTGATGTATCTTTGCCAGCGGATCCATTGGGACGGGCAGTCTGGTGAGATGGTCGGGGCTTTGCCATTTGATGTAGAACTGTGCTCCCGCCCCCAGGGACATGGTTATGTCGAGGCGGAAATTACCCAGGAAAACCCCTTCTGGCCGGTCGGGACACAGCTCAGGGGACATGAGTTCCACAACTCCCGGCTGATCAACCTGAACGGCAGCCATGCCAGCGCGTATCAAATGGCGCGCGGCTCGGGATTGGGTAACGGGCGGGACGGGTTGGTCTACCGCAATATATTGGCTTCCTATACCCATATTCATGCAGATGGGCTGCCGGGCTGGGCTTCGGGGCTGGTGGCCAGAGCTGAACAGTACGCCAAGGAGAAAGTGTATGGATAGCTTGCTGTTGGTAGGCTTCAACCACAAAGTTGCCTCGATCGCCTTGCGTGAGCGGCTGGCCTTTAACCAGGATGAAATTCGCCGGGCATTGGGAACTTTGCAGCAAGAAATGCTTGAGGAAAATAGCGAAGTTGTCCTCATCTCTACTTGCAACCGCACAGAAATCATTTGTCATTCCCCCAATCCCTGCCGCGCCGAACAGGCGCTGCGCCAATTTCTTGCTGATAAGGGAGATATCCCGGCTGAAACGCTTGATGAGGTCCTCTATGTGCATCATCAGGTGGATGCCGCCCGGCACTTGCTGCGGGTGTCGGCGGGACTGGATTCCCTGGTGGTCGGAGAAAATGAGATCCAGGGTCAGGTACGGACGGCTTTTGAGCTTGCCCAGCAGGCAGGCACCAGCGGCCCGGTTTTAAACAGGTTATTTGGTACTGCCATTCGTGCCGGAAAACAGGTCCGCGCCCAAACAGAGATCGGGCAGACACGCCTCTCGGTTGCCTCGGTTGTAGTGGAGCTTGCCGAGCAGCAGTTGGGGGATTTGCACCATAAAACTGCCCTGCTGATCGGGGCCGGAAAGATCAGCACCCTGGCTGCCCGCGAGCTGGTCGGCGCGGGCTTACAGTGTGTCCTGGTGGCAAACCGCACGTTCGAGCGGGCGCAGAAATTGGTGCAGAATTTGGGCGCACAATATGCCAGTGCTGTCCATTTTGACCGGCTGGCGGAAAAGCTGGCAGACGCGGATATCGTGATCTGTTCAACCGGGGCGCCGCACATCGTTTTGCGGGTTGAGGATGTTGCCAATGGCATGCTGCAGCGCCCTCAAAGGCCAATGCTGGTAGCAGACCTGGCGATCCCGCGCGATGCCGACCCGGCGATTGATCAGATTGCCAATGTGGATCTTTATGCGATTGATGATCTCTCCAAACAGGTAGAGGAAAAACACCCGCTTACCGCCCAGGCCTGGACAGAGGCAGAAGCAATTGTGGATGGCTGCCTGGATGAATTTCGGGGCTGGTGTGAATCCCGACGGGTTGTGCCGCTGATCCGTTCTCTGCATGCCAAGGCGAAATTGATCATAGAAGCGGAAGTGTCACAGACCCTGAAGCGGATGGGGCCTATCTCTGCCGAACAGCAAGAAGCGATTGAATACATGGGACAGGCGATCGTCAACAAAATCCTTCATGAGCCAATCTGCTGCATAAAGACCCAACCAGATACCCTGGACCAGGCTGAAACCCTGCACCTGGTTGAAGCGCTCTTCGGGTTGGAGCAGAACGTAAATCAAAAATAGGAGTACAACTATGGATTTTCTTGTTGTTACACAAATCTTTGCCTTATTTGGATTGCTGGTCTGCGTGGCGGGGATTGGCTTTCGGCTGCGTGATATCCTTAACCGCCCTTTTAATAACGACCTCTCCCGGACGCGCGGTGACGAACGCCGCAGCATCCTGTATGCCTTCACGCTGGGGATGGCCCCCTGGGAAAAAGAGAGCACGCGCCTGCATTGGATCGCTTATCTGCGGGGGATTTTCTTCCATCTGGGAACCTTTGTCGGTCTATTTGTTTTGCTGGTATCTCCCTGGCTGGATGGTTTCCCGGGCTTTCTGAAATGGTTTGCTGTGGTGTTCACTGCCGGGGGAGCTGTATTTGGCTTTGCGGGGATCTTCATCCGGCTGATAGGCGAAAATGAACGCACTCTCAGCGTGCCGGATGATTATGCTTCAGTTGCGCTGACCTCACTATTCTGCACGTTCGCTTTATTGGTACTGCTGATCCCCGGCACACTGCCAGCTTTTTATCTGTTGTCCGGTCTGATGCTGATGTATATCCCTTTCAGCAAGATCCGCCATTGTGTGTATTTTTTCTATTCAAAATTTTTCTTTGGCCGCAGTTTTGGTCACCGTGGTGTGATCGGCCATCCAAAGAGCGAATACAGGGAGTAGCGCCATTATGAAAGATTCACGATTTAGCGATGAACGCTATACGCTAACCGACGAGAAAGCCGCCCTGGCGATTGATGTGCTGCGCAAAGGTTTAAACCGCCAGTTGGAGGCTTCCCTGGAAGTATGCGTACACTGCGGCATCTGCGCCGAAGCCTGCCATTATTATGTATCGGACCCGAAACCAGAGCATGTGCCGGCTTACCGCGCGGAACAGCTGCGCAAGATCTACCGCGGTTTGTTCGACCCGGTGGGTAAAGCTGTGCCAAAGTGGGCAGGGGCGGCGCAATTGGATGAAGAAATGGCCGAACAGCTTTTGCTGAACGTGTTTGGCAGCTGCACCATGTGTGGGCGTTGTGTGCTCAACTGCCCGATGGGGGTTGATACCCGTCTGATCGCCCGCACGGCCCGCAGCATGCTGACGGCGATTGATATGACACCTGCAGGGCTGAAGGCGACTGTCAACGTCCATCTGGAATCCGGGAATAATATGGGGGTGGAAGAGATTGATTTTGTTGAAACGGTGGAATGGATGGAAGAAGAGCTGCAAATCGCGGTGGACGATCCTTCCGTGAAGATCCCGATTGACAAAAAAGGCGCCCGCTATGTCTACACGTTCAACCCGCGGGAGGTTAAATATTTCCCCTTGTTGATCCAGGCCGCCGCCAAGATATTCCTTTCCGCTGGCGAAGACTGGACCCTCAGCACCGAAAGTTGGGATGCCACCAACTACGGGCTTTTCAGCGGTGATAATGCCGCCGCCAGCAAAATTGCCCATAACCTTGAGAAGGCTGTGCTGAATATCGGCGCTGAGACGCTGGTGATGGCCGAATGCGGGCATGGCTATCGCTCGCAACGTTGGGAGGGAGAGAATTGGGTCGGGTACAAGTATCCTTTCAACGTGGTCAGCTTTGTCGAAATGCAGGCCAAATATATCAAGGAAGGACGCCTCAAACTTGACCCAACCGTAAACGATAAACGGGTGACATACCACGACCCATGCAACCAGGCTCGCAACGGGGGGATCATTGAGGAACCGCGCTACATTTTGCACCATACGGTGATGGATTTTGTCGAAATGGAACCGCATGGCATTGAGAACTACTGCTGCGGCGGCGGCGGGGGGATGCTCTCGATGTCTGAGTTTGCAAAAGAGCGCATCGCCGCGGGCAAAGCCAAAGCCGATCAGATCTCGGCAACAGGGGCGGAGATATTGGCGACTTCCTGCCATAACTGCCTTGACCAGCTCGATGAAATTCGGCGCCACTACAAGCTGAAGGTTAAGATTGTCAACTTGAGCGAGCTGGTTGCCGACGCAGTTGTCTGGCAAAAATAATCTCGCATCACCAATAAAATACCTTCAACCAGGTGAACTTAACTGCTCACCTGGTTTTTCTTTTGTAAAAAGGACAAAGGCTACCCAATTCGCATTTTTTCTATTACAATAGTTTACCGCCAAATACCAATTCCCCGGAAAGATCACCACAGCTACCGAGTCACCGCGGTACATCCTGTTATGCTATTAAACACCGGTCTCAGGATTGACCAATCGCTTAAAAGTACAGCGGAAGTAAAATATGGAGACAACAAAAGTAATCGCCTGGATAGATATCGACGCTCCCTTGCAGGAAGTCTATGATGCTATCTTAAATGTTGAAAAACGTATGCAGCTCAGCCCTTTGTGGGGAGCGACAAAGCTGGAAAAGATTGACCAGGATTACCCCAAAGAAGGCAGCCAGGTAGAGATCCAGTTGGAGTCTCCCCCTTATACCTCCTATAGAACAATAGTTACCGGCCTGAACCCGTTAAAAAAGTTGGCCTACCGCCTGACAGTGGAAAGGGATACGCAAGTTACCTGGCGTTTTCAGGAAGTCTCATCCGGCACGCGCCTGACCTATCAGGAAGAGTTTAATGTCGAGGCGGATGAAAAAGAACTCTTCAGCCAATCCGTGAGAGATGTGATCCAGGCCTGGCTGAAGAATATTAAACGCTATACAGAATTACGCGAAGGGCGAATAAAGAAAATTGCCAAATGGTGTGTAGACCGTTTCTATTTGCGTTTGCGCCCCGACCAGCGAAAGACCATCCAGACAATTCTATTTATGCACATTGTGGGGATGGTTTCTTCCATCATGGCGATTCTGGCCTGGGGAATTGCATTTGCACTCAAGTAAGCAGCCGAAAGGCCTGACGCGACCGTTACCATTCAACTTTTCTTAAATTGCTGAGTTTAGTCCTGCTCCTCATAGCAGCAGCGGAACCCTGTGTCGTCGCTGCGATGGAGGGGGGCCGCCCAGCTGCGGTAGGCGCAGCGGCTCTGGTGCTTGGTCTCCCGCCAGGACCCGCCACGGATTACGGATTTATCTTTCCCGGCCTCCAGAGAGCGCGGCACTGAGGTGCAGCCTGTATCCCACAAGCGGGGCATCAGCTGGTCGTGGTCAAGATTGTTTACAAGCAGCTCACGGCCGTCTCCCGGATCGTAGGGGTAATCTCCAAACAGGTTCGAAAGCCATTCCTGGACGTTGCCTGCCAGGTCGGTGATGCCGTAGGGGCTGTCGGTTTGAGGGGAATTGTGCCCTACCGGTGTGGTACCTTTGAGCTTGGCTTCCCGTGTGTTGCATTTTCCGGTTTCCCATTCATCTCCCCAGGGGTAAGTCCGTCCATCTGAGCCGCGGGCGGCTTTTTCCCATTCAGCCTCGGTTGGCAGGCGCAGGGGGAGTCCGGTCACTTCTCCTGCCCAGCGGCAGAAGGCGATTGCATCCCTGTACGATATGCCTACAACTGGGTGGTCAGACTTATCGGCGGGAAATACGCCGTTCTCCCAGAATAAGGGTGCCCGGTGGCCAGTTGCTTCCACGAAGAGGTGGTACTGTGCGTTCGTAAGCGGATGCCGCATGATATAGAAATCAGAAACCGATAGCATATGCTGGGGTTGTTCATCCGTTTGCGCTTCATGGTCTCGGTTAGAATCGCTGCCCATGAGGAAATCTCCTTTTGGGATCAGGACGAAATCGAGGTCGAGGGTGGTGGTTTGTGACATGTTAGTCTCCTTGGGTTTGAATAGTTTGATCAATTAAATCAATTGTGGGGATCTCTTTTAGTAGGTGGTTTTGAGAAACAACCCGCAATAATTGAAAAATATTGTGAACGTTGAGCTTTTTCATGATGTTGGACCGATGTACGGATACCGTTTTGGGACTAATCCCTAATTGGTATGCTACTTCTTTATTGCTTTTTCCGGATACCACCAAATTCAATACATCTTTCTCCCGTTGCGTCAGATGGATATCCGTGTCGGGGGTGCCATCATTCGAGAGGCTGTAATCATCTAGTATTTGGCGCGTAATTTCGGGTTCGATGAAGGCCCCTTGTTCGTCTATTTCACGAATGGCATTAATCAGTTCACGCCCGCCCGATTTTTTGAGGATGTATCCAGAAGCGCCAGCTTGCAGCATGGGGATGATAAACTCGCGGCTGTTATGCTGGGTAAGGATCAGGATTTTTACATCAGGATAAAGCCCGGAAATTTTCTGTGTGGCTTCCAGACCATTCATTTTTGGCATGGCGATATCCATCAACACGATATCTGGTTTCAGCTTTTCAACCAGGTCAATCGCCTCAAGCCCATTGCCCGCCTGGCCGATGACCCGGATACCTGGTTGGCGTTCCAATAAAGTATGTATTCCGTCCCGGAGGATTGCATGGTCGTCGACGATCAAGACACGTATATCAGGCATATTGCTCCTTTTTCTCTCTGCCGTTCAGAGGGACACGGATCTTTAGGTGGGTGCCTTGTCCCGGGGTGGAGTTGATCTCAAATTTACCACCCACCAGTTCCAGGCGTTCATTCATACCCAACAAACCCAGTCCATGTCCTGTTTCCGGTGAAAGGGTTACCATGCTGGGAGAAAAGCCAATCCCATCGTCGCATATATCAATACTGGCCAGCCCGTTACTCATCTCGCAAGAGATTTGGACATGCCTGGCACCTGCATGTTTGGTGATGTTGGTAATGGCTTCCTGCGCTACCCGGTAAAGGGCAGTCTCTACTTCCGATAGCATCCGGCAGGTTTGGCTCGGTTCTGTAATATCGACGATTACGCCATGCGGTTCCAGACGGGATTGGGCAAACGAACGGATGGCGGGTATCAGGACAAGATGGTCTAGCATGGAAGGTCTAAGATCAAAGAGAATTTTTTGGATCCCTTCCAGCGTTTGTTTTGACAGGTTGTGCATATGCTCCAGCTGGTATTTAATTTCTTCCCTGTCATCAATTTCCAGACCTTCCTCTGCTGCAAACATTAATGCCGTCAGCGTTTGGCTGGTATCGTCGTGCAGGTCGCGGGCAATGCGTTTCCGTTCCTGTTCCTGCACATCGATCGCTTTGCGGAAGAGCTCTTTTCGCATTTGCTCTTTTTTCTGGAGTTCTGCATATAAGCGGGCGTTATCTATCGCCACTGCGATCTGATTGCCAATCGCCTTTAACATATCTTGTTCGGTTTCGCTGAAATCCCGAATTTGCTGGGTACCCACACACAGGCTTCCCAGCTTACACCCTTTGGCGGTCAGGGGAACATGTACCAGCGAGGAAATATGCTCATTTTTCAATGTGCGCGCTCGCTTTCCGCGATAGGAGGTGATATTGGGAACCACAACTATCTGGCCGTGTTCCAATACGCCCCCGCAGGAGCCATCCAGCATGCCCAGGTTGGCGATCATCTGCGCAGATTGTTCGGTGAGGCCGCGGTATGCGATCAAGTTCAGTTCTTCAAGCACATTTTCAAGTAAAAAGATGGCGCCGATATCTATGCCAGTCCGTTTTATGACCTCGTCCAATGCCAGACCTAAGATCTTTTCAATATCCAGAGACTGGCTGGCAGAGGTGGCAACCGCGTTCAAAATGGCCAATTGTTGGTTGCGACTGACCAGGGACTCGCTGATCTTTTTTTCTTCTGTTACATCGCGCACCAATTCTACGATTCGGGTGATCTTTCCTTGATCGTCTCTTAAGGGGGAGGCAATAATATCCAGGTATCTGGGTTCATCAGTGTCCGGCAGGCGGCGGAGATGTGTGACCCGGACGGGATGCCCGCTCTCCAGTACTTCTTCCAGGGGGCAAATGCAATCTGGCGCTTTGCAGGGAGTCTCGGTATGGAATAATTCATAGCAATTCAGCCGTGTAATATCTTTGATAGAGTCGTAGTTGGCACGGCAGGCCTGGTTGATTTTTTGGATCTGCTTGGTTTTTGCATCAATCACAATCAGTTCATCACTGAGCGCATCGATAATGGCCTGAAGATCATCGCTCACCCGCTGCGCCTCTTTTTGCGCATGGATCGCCTGGGTGGTGCGCTGCCGCACACGGGCATCCAGTTCATGGTTGAGTGTCTGAACTTCGTCTATTGATGCTTTCAACTGGATGCGCATGATGTCAAAACTTTGTCCCAGTTCTCCGATCTCATCTCGACGCGGCCGGTTTGACGGCCAGCTTTCAGTAAACGAGGCGATCGGGGTATCTAAATCGCCTTGGGCAATGCGCTGGGCGGCATTGGTAAGCGTTTGGATGGGTGAAATCACGCTGTTGGTGGTTGCCCAAACCAACCCCAGGGCGCCTGCCATGCAGAACAGGCCCAACAAGGAGTGCCAGAAGACCAGATAGCGCACGCTTGTGAATACTTCTTCAGCAGGCTGGCGGATCACGATGCCCATCGACATGGTTGTCAGCGGGGCAAATGCAACCACTTCACCACCTAGTTCCGCCGGGGTAATGTTTGTGCATCCCAGGCACGTTTCGACACCCTCATGTTTTTCGGTGAAGAGAAAATTGAGAATGGCGTCTTCTGTTTTATTTTGAAGCACGCGGCCTTCCTGGTTGCTAAAAATGATGTTGCCATTCTGGTCAACAAAATCGATGATCCCTGTTTGCTCGGCGTTGAAATAGCGATCAATCGGGAAGAATTCAAGATTATCCAGGTCGAGAAATGTTACCAGTGTGCCAGTCAATTCCCCGTCGGGGTTCATGATTGGTGCAGCAATGGATAATATTCCGGGCTGATATTGCGGCCAGGCGATAATGCTGACGGTGTGGTCTTTAAGTACAGCCTGGACTGCAGGCGCTTCCTGGATCGGAATTACGTCTGCCTGGAGAGCCGAGGAAGCGATTAATTCACCCTCGGCGTTGGTTTGATAAACAGGTTCATTAAAAACGTGGAGCGGTAACGAATTAACCCCTGCGGTTTGGGAATATTCTGTGAGATTCTGCGAGTAGGACAGTTGCGCAAAAAGGGTCAGATCATTTATGGCATGGATGATCATTGTATCCAGGGTGTCTGCGCTCATGCTGGTGAGGATCAGGCGTTCGTTAAGGGCCTGCTCGGTGGCGTGACGGGCGCTGTTCACGGCCAACACGCCAAAAATGGTCATCAAGCCAAGCATACCAATGGTGACAAAAGCCCCCATTTTTGTGCGTAAGCCCAGGTCCAACCATCGTTCACCCAAAAAACGTTTTTCCTGGGTCTTGATCCAGGATTGAAAAAATTTTGAGGTGCTTTCCCAAGTTTTCATACGCGGCTACTTTATGCTGATTTCGCTGTTTGAGGAGGGATTAGGCCACTTACAATACTGGGCGCGCCCACAAATCTTACAAACCCCATTCTCTCCAAGATTATCCATTTGGTTCTTGAATTCGCCCATCGCTTCATACCACTCATAAGTGCGCCCGATGGTGATGCGAAGCGGGGTCTTGGGTATATCGAAAGCTGATCGCGCTTTTGAGCTGTCGTAATAAAAGGATTTTGCTTCCAAACGCAGGCGTTCCCCCGTGAGCGGTACCGGCCCGCTTGATGGGGGCTGGAGCATGTCTGTCAGCCCGGCTACCAGGGATACCTGCCATTTGGGCATTACTTTCAGCTTTTTACCGCAACCCACTACATTGGTGATGGTGCGGTACAACTGGAGGTGGCTGATATTCTCTCCACCCAGGATATAGCGTTCCCCAGGTCGTCCTTTCAGGGAGGCTTCGATATGTCCCTGGGCGGCATCGCAAATCGGGATAACGTTAGTGCCACCTGGGGGGATCAATGGGGGAATCCGGTGGTTGACAACCTCGACCACCACGCCGCTGGAAACTTTACGTACATCGCGCGGGCCGATTACGGTTGTGGGGTTGACAATCACCACGGGCAGCCCTTTCCGAT
>QKGK01000281.1 GCA_003250455.1 Chloroflexota bacterium
ATTGGGCAGCAGGGTTGGATAAAGCTGTCCGCCAAAAAGAGCGAGAAACCAGCAGTCGTGTTGGACGCCTGGCTGGAAGACCCGGCAATTGCCGCCTTCCTGAATGTCAACACCTACAATGATGTGGAATGGTTCAATGCCGAAGCGATGCAGAACTGGCTTTGGTGGATGCAAGCAATAGCAGCCCTGGACATCATCTCAGACGAAAGCATCCCGGAAGCTGATCAAACCAAGCATATCCAGGAGACAAGCCAGATTCTCAGGCAAATTGCCAATGCCGTTGCACAATCCGAATTCCAGGTGGAAATCCTGCGAAAATTGGTGAAAGGAACCAAATGATCATGGCGGAAAAGAAACTGAACGTCCTTTTTATCGCATCTGAAGCAGCGCCGTTTGTCAAAGTCGGCGGGCTGGGAGATGTAGCCGGGTCGCTGCCGTACGCAATTGCAGCATTACCTGAAGGGCCGGATATTCGCATGGCCATTCCGCTCCACAAAGCCATAGATCAGACCAAATACACCCTGGAAACCGTCACTTCCTTTGATATTGCCCATAAAAACGGGCCAATCACTGCCGAGGTGTTCCAAACCGAACTGAACGGCCTCACCATTTACCTGATATCGGGTGAGCCGGTTGCTGAAGCAGACCTGGTATATACCGCTGATACTCGTGCGGATGGAAAGAAATTCACCTTTTTCTCCCTGGCAGTTTTGGAGCTGTGCAAACAGCTCGACTGGCAGCCGGATATCCTCCACGCCCAGGACTGGCACACTGCTCCAGCCGTGTATGCGCTCAAGACAATATTAAAGGATGATCCCTTTTTTGCTCACACAGCCACCTTGCTGACCGTCCATAACCTGCCCTACCTGGGCAATGGCGCTGGGCCGGCGCTGAAAGCATTCGGCCTGAAACCGGCAAAAAAGAGCAATCTGCCCAAATGGGCACAGGATATGCCTTTGCCATTGGGATTGCTGACCGCTGATAAGATCAACACCGTATCCACAGGCTATGCGCAGGAAATGCTCACTCCTGAATTTGGCTCTGGTCTGCAAAAATTCCTTAAAACCCGCAAGAAAGACCTGGTCGGGATCATCAATGGGCTGGACATGGACGCCTGGAATCCCGCATCAGACAAAGCCATTTCAGCCAACTTCACCAGTGACACCTTGCAGGATCGGGGTAAAAACAAACGTGCCCTGCAAAAGGAGCTGGAACTGCCCCAGGACACAGATGCCCCCCTGCTGGCCTTCATTGGACGGATGGACCATCAGAAAGGGATCGAGATCGCCCTCGAAGCCCTGCGGAAGGTCTCCGACCTGTCCTGGCAGGCGATCATTTTAGGCACCGGCGACCCGGATATTGAAGCCCGGGCAGAAGCACTTGCCGAGGAATTCCCCCAAAATATTCGCACCATCATCCGCTTTGATGGCGCGCTGGCCCGCAGGATATATGCCGGTTCGGATATGATGATGGTGCCTTCACGTTATGAGCCGTGTGGCCTGATCCAGATGATCGCCATGCGATACGGCAGCGTGCCTGTTGCCCGTGCCACTGGCGGCCTGCGGGATACGATCACGGATTATAAGGAAAAAGGCAAAAGCACCGGTTTCCTGTTCAAAAAAGCAAAACCAAGAGCCATGGCAAAAGCTCTTCGCCGGGCGCTGGCGGTCTTTCCTGACCGGCAGGAATGGGAGCAAATACAGATCAGGGATATGGCACAGGACTTTACCTGGCAAAATTCAGCGGTACAATATCTGGACATCTACCTCTCATTGCTAAAATCAGAATAATAAATTGATTTGACCGATCAAATAGGTAACTTAGGTTGGTCAAAGACCTTATCCGGTAACGCCTGGTTCTTTACGCTACCGGAAATTATTTATAGGAGATTGTATTTTTTATGACTTTTCGGCGATCATCTGGAGTTTTATTACATCCCACCAGCTTACCGGGCCCTTACGGGATCGGGGAAATTGGTCCCTCTGCATACCGTTGGGTAGACTTTCTGGATAAAACGGGGACCCGGCTTTGGCAGGTGCTGCCCCTGGGTCCAACCGGTTACGCAGATTCCCCTTACCAATGTTTTTCTGCCCTGGCCGGAAACCCCTACCTGATCAGCCTGGATCTCCTTGTGGAGGACGGCCTGCTGAAATCCACCGATCTGGAAGGCCGCCCGGAATTTCCCGAAGAACGCGTGGATTATGGAAAGATGATCCCCTGGAAGGTAGACTTGCTCAAGCTCGCCTACCGCAACCATAAAAGAACCAGCCTCCTGTCAATAGAATTTGAGCAATTCAGAAGAGAAAATAAGGATTGGCTGGACGATTTCGCCCTTTTCATGGCCATGAAGCAGGCACACGGCATGCAGCCCTGGGTGACCTGGCCTGCTGCCCAACGTGATAAGCAGCCCCAGGCAATCACGGCATTCCACGCGGCCAATGACAGCGGCATCATCGAGCAGCACGCTTTCGACCAGTTCCTGTTCTTCCGCCAATGGATTGCTTTGAAAGATTACGCCAACCAGAAGGGCATTGAGATCATTGGCGATATTCCCATTTATGTGGCCCACGACAGCTCCGACGTGTGGAGCAACCGTGAGCTGTTCCAGCTGGATGAGGTCGGGCAGCCGATCGTCGTCGCCGGAGTCCCGCCGGATTATTTTTCCAAAACCGGGCAGCTGTGGGGTAACCCAATTTATAAATGGGATCTGCACGCCCAAACCGGTTATGTCTGGTGGGAAAAGCGGCTGGAAATGGTACTGACCCAGGTGGATTTAATTCGATTGGACCACTTCCGCGGGTTTGCCGGATATTGGGAAGTACCTGCTACGGAAAGCACGGCTATCAATGGACGCTGGATGCCCGGACCGGGCAAATCAATTTTCAAGCAGCTTGAGATATATCTTGGCGAACTTCCCCTGATCGCGGAAGACCTGGGACATATCACCCCGGATGTCAAAGCCCTGCGCAAAGCCTTCAACCTGCCCGGAATGAAGATCTTCCAGTTTGGGCTGGAAGGCGGCAACGACGACCCCTTCGTTCCACACAATTTTGAAGAGCATTGTGTAGCCTATACCGGCACGCACGATAATGACACTTCTGTAGGCTGGTACCGCAATGCTGCCCCTGAACACCAGACTTTTGCCAACTACTACCTCGGACTGGATGAAGACTCCACCGATGCGCAGATCGCCTGGCGGATGATCGACCGGTTGTGGCAGTCTCCGGCGGCATTTACGCTTGCCCCCATGCAAGACCTGCTTGCCCTGGGTACAGAAGCACGCATGAACTACCCCGGGAGCACATCCGGCAACTGGCAGTGGCGCATGAAAACAGACGCCCTGACCGATGAGCTGGCAGAAAAACTGAAAAATATCAATTTGAAATCCGGTCGATCGAAATAATGGTGTGAAGTAATTTACGCAAGTATCGGTAACCGAACATAGTTCGGATTAAAAAAGGATTTAGATGCTATGAATGCCACCCGTATCTATTTCTTGTTCGTGATCCTTGCACTCAGCCTTTTGGCTGGATGCAGCTTCCCCTCTTCCCCCGCCGACCAGACCGTAGAGGTCCCGGATATAGAAATGACCGAAGTGACTGTTCATTTCTTCTCCGAGGAACGCTTTGCTGTCGGCACAGAACCCTATGAGGTGGGCGTTCCCCGGCAGATCCACCCGGATGCCAATCTCCCCTACCTGACTTTGCAAGCCTATTTTGACGGCCCTACCGATTTGGAGGCCGCCCAGGGACTTTCCACCATGTTGAGCGGGTGCACCGGATTTTCCTCGATGACCATTGAGGATGGGATCGCCCGCGTTTATCTGGAAGGACCGTGCACCTCAGGCGGCAGCACCTACACAATTGCCAGCCCGATCATGAAAACGCTGCTTCAATTTGAGGAAATCGACTACGTCAAGCTGTACGACGCCAGCGGCGTTACTGAGGAGCCCTCTGGGCCTTCTAACTCCATCCCCTTTGTTTTGGAGCCATAACCCCTGCTAAACGGCTCTAGCGGGCTCCTGTGCGCCCGAACTGCCGCTCCAGCAGATCAATCGAAAGGTGGATCATGGTAGGGCGGCCATGCGGGCATGTACGCGGGGACTGGCAGGCTTCCAGGTCGCGCAAGAGGGCTTTTTGCTCATCCGTGGAAAGCATCTGTCCGGCTTTCACTGCGGCGCGCTTGCATACCCGCGCAACGATCTTGGCCTCGATCTCATTCTGCAGGGGGGCTTCATCTTCTTCAAAATCTTCGATCACCACCCGCACTGCTGCCGCAGGATCAACACCGATCAGCAAAGCCGGCAAGCTGCGCACCTGAAACGTGTTCGGACCAAATGGTTCGATCTGGAATCCCAGCGACTTCATCGTATCCAGCTGATCCTCCAGCAGCCTGGCGCTGGAGGAATCCAGCTCCACCGGCACCGGGTCCAGCAGCGCCTGCGAGGGAACCTCGCTGCTCCGCTGCGCCATCAAACGTTCGAACAGGATGCGCTCGTGGGCAGCATGCTGGTCGACCAGATACAGCCCATCCGGCCCCTCAGCAACCAGGTATGCGGTCCCTACCTGGCCAATCAGGCGCAGCAAGGGCACGCCGCTGGCCGGGAGGGGCGCCTGTGCCGGGGGAGCTTCCCCTTCTTCGGCTTGTTCGGAATGGAGCATCGGGTCACGTTCAGGCAGGGTGGGCTGCCAGCCGCTGCTGGGCCGGCTGCGGGGGCTATCTGGCGGCGTCCATCGCACCTGCGCCTGGACAGAGGGCACCGGGGTGTGGGCCAGCAGCGCTCGCCGTACCGCCCGCTGCACCCCGCGGAAGACCTCATCCCGGTCGGTAAAGCGCACTTCGGCTTTGGTCGGATGGACGTTCACATCCACCATTTCCGGGGGAAGCGAGATGAACAATACAGCCATCGGGTATCGTCCCACCATCAGCATGGTGTGGTACCCCTGGATCAATGCCGTGGAGAGGGCAATTTCCTGCACCCAGCGGCCATTGACAAACAGCGTGATCCCCTGCCGGTTCGAGCGGGTGACACTGGTGGGTGAAATGAACCCGGTGATCTGGAAATCCTCGCCAATCGTATCCACCGCCAGCATCTGCCGGGCAATATCTGCCCCAAACATGGCCACCAACACTTCGCGACCATCCCCGCTGCCCGTGGTCTGCAGTGCAGTGCGTCCCTCCTGAACCAGCTGGAAGCGGACACCTGGGTACGCCAGCGAATAGCGGGAGACCAGGTCATCGATCTGCCGCCTCTCGGTGTTTTCCGTTTTCAGGAACTTGCGCCGGGCGGGCACGTTGTAAAACAAATCCTCCACCCGGACGACCGTCCCGGCAGGAGCGCCAACCGGCTGAGGATCTCCAACGGGATGGCCGCCTTCCACCACAAACCTCGCGCCGACTTCGGCGTCTTCGGGGCGGGTGGTGATGCTGAACCGGGAGACCGAAGCGATTGAAGCCAATGCCTCGCCACGGAAGCCCAAAGTGGTGATCCTGAAAAGGTCGCTGGCAGTGCTCAGCTTGCTGGTGGAATGGCGGGCCAGCGCTACCGGGAGTTCCTCTGCGGGAATATCGCTGCCATTATCCGCTACTTCAATCAGCTGCTGACCGGCCTTTTCCACGGTGATGCTGATCTGGGTGGCATGGGCGTCCAGGGCGTTTTCCACCAATTCCTTGACCACCGAGGCAGGGCGTTCCACCACCTCCCCGGCAGCGATCTGAGAAGCAACCTCATCCGGCAAAATTTTGATTGGCATCGCAATCCTTCATCCACTAAAATTAATCAATAAAATGGTTTATTTTACTTTCTGTTTTACTCAATTGGTCTAGTCTAAGCCCATCATCACGGGTGATATTATTTTACCGTTAAATAATCGCCAACCCTCTTTATCGAGGTGCAGGCCTATTTCCACAACCTGTTTTGGCGTAAAAATTGCATCATTAAATCAGATATAAGATACAATTATTACGACTTGAAAAACAGCCGATGAATCGCCCCAATTCAGGACGCCCGCTCTGGCATCCCCATGCTATAATCCTGAATGAGGATTTACTTTATGGAAACCATCCTTAATCAAATTACAGCCTTACTGGTTGAACCTTCAGGCAGCATGGTCTATCACCTGGTGATCGCCTTTGTCTTCATCAGCATCCTGCAGCCTGCCCTTAGTTTCCCCGCAAATGAAAAAAGCAACCGCCAGCGGCTGCTTTTAGGCGTTTCTTTATTGGTTGGTTCGCGGCTGCTGTTATTTGGGATTTCCCTTTTCGCCATGTTCAGCGCTTCAGGGCTGAGCACCTCCCTGGGCGTGGTTGAGATCGCGGTGAATGCCCTCGATTTCAGCATTGTGATCTGGCTGTTCGCCTTCCGCAAAGAAAACCACACCGGAGACATTGGCCTTGCGTTATTCGGCTTGCTCATCTTTGCCGCGGGGATCATTAGCGTGATCTTCTGGAGACTGAATGGCGAAGCTGGCAGCTTTAATCAGAGCAGCCTGGCATTTCGCTGGGAGCTCGCCACCCTGGTGATCCTGATCATTGGCCTGGTCACACTGGTGCGTTCGGAAACACCGGCTAAAATCCAGGGAGTGACCTTGCTCGCCATCCTTTTCATCGGAGAAGGTTTGCAACTGTTTTTAACCCCAGTTTCAGGCGACTTTTTCCCTATTTCACGCCTGGTACATTTGATGGCATTCCCGCTGCTCTCCGGCGTGCTGCAAAACTATTTCACCGGGACGGCGGAAACTACCGCAGCTCAGGAAGAATATAAAGCAAAAGTAACCGAATTCAGAAAACTTTCCAGCCTCTCCACCGAGGAACCGCTGGAAGATACGCTCGACATGCAAACCGAAGTTTCCCTTGTGGATGAAGGCCAGGATCAACCTAAAACGGCCAACCACGAAATTTACCAGGCTGGCCTGTCAATGGCAACCGCAGAGGACTCACAAGAAATTTGCGACCATTTCACCCGCCTGACCGCCCACGCATTGCTCTCCGATCTGTGTTTACTGCTCAGTCCCCCGGATGCCAGGGGGCAAACCACGCTCATCAGCGGGTACGATCTCATCGTGCAGGAAAAAGTCCCCGGTCTCAGCTTCAACACCAAAATGATCCCCGGCTTCGATGAGATGATCGAATCTGGAGAACCGCTTGTATTAATTGACCTGCAAGGGGGAGAGCTGGACGGTTTGGCAAACCTCCTTTACCTGGATGAGATTGAGCATCTTTTGGCATTTCCGATCATAGACGCAGAAGATCAACCCGTTGCCGTGGTAACCGTGCTCAGTCCCTACTCCAAACACCGCTGGGACGAGCACGACCAATCTTATCTTGGAAATTCCATTGCTTCCATCAATCTGCTCCTGCAAAAAGCCATTGCCCAACAGCAGATCGACGTTGAGGCCCCCGACCAATCCGCCGTACTGGAATCTGCACAGGAACAAATAGAGAACCTTACCCAGGAAAATCAAGACCTCGCCAGCCAACTGGAATCTTTAACCAGCCAGTTGGATGAGCTTTCCGTCCAAATTGCAGCAGCCCCTGCTATATCAATAGAGGAAATGGAAACTTTAACCGAGGAAAAAAGTCTTCTGGAAGCTACA
Organism: Chloroflexota bacterium; assembly: GCA_003250455.1. GTDB lineage: Bacteria > Chloroflexota > Anaerolineae > Anaerolineales > UBA11579 > UBA11579. The sequence goes on from QKGK01000281.1 coordinate 7,596, forward strand.
ATATTGGAACTCCAGGAAGAGAATAAGCAAATTGCAGAAGAGCTGGAGACCCTCCAGGCCCAGGACAAAGAACTGGCCGAACAATACACTAAACTCCTCGAACAGCAGGGAACGGACGAGGAAGCACCCATTTCGCAGGATGCCCAGGCGCATATTGATGCGCTTTCTCACGCCAACCAGAAACTGGCCGAGCACC
>QKGK01000237.1 GCA_003250455.1 Chloroflexota bacterium
AGTTCGGTCTCGCCTTCCTGAGGCAGCTCAGAGTAATAGGTGTTACCTGGTCCAGCAATGAAATCAGATCTTACACCATCGGCATCAAAGGTAACGCCATTCACAGTCCCTGCTACTTTATGCACCGAATGTCCGCTCCACTTGGTGTTGTTGACCAGCGCTTCAAACGGTCCGAACATGCCCATCACCTCGTTGAGGGTCAGCTGACGGGTCTTATGTATCGCCGCAGCCGCAGTGCCAGTGGCAGGATTGACCAGGCGGATCATCGGCTGGCGCAGATTTCCACCCGATGCCGGGTTGTAATTCTCATCAGGCAAGTTGTTTAATGGATTGACTCTAAACAGCATCACGCGCCCGGTGGTGTTGCCATCTGGCGCTACGCCGGCCGGGAAGGGTGTCTTGGCGTTGTTCTTCAGCAGCCAGTTGCCGGAGTAGGCCGCGCCGTTCGGGCCTACCACACCGGCCTCGTAGCCAGCAAAGTCAATCATCGCAAGGTAGCGCTCGCCGGGCATCATGGTCAGGGAGTTTGGATTCGGCTTGAGTGCCGCTGGGTCAAGCTTGACCGGCGTATCCAGTAGACCGCCGTCGGTACCGATCACCCAGATGGACGGGCCGAAATTCTTGGAGACCGGGTCGACCAGGAACATGTCGTAGGTGCGCGCATTGGAACCGTTCAGGAACCAGAAGGAATACCGTTTGTTGCTTACATTCAAGAACGGCCAAGGTTTACCGTTGACGCAGATCACGTCGCCCTCGAACTCGGGCACCCAGAAGGGGTGGTCAAGCGGATTCGGGGAGAAGGGCGGGCCGGCCGGGAAGTACAGCTGCCCGTTGGTGTCAAACATGCGGTCCTGGATGACCATTGGGATGATGCGGGTCGGGTCGATCGGCCAGGGGTTGGCAGGATCCAGCAGCAGGTAGGCCCCGGCGATGCCGGCATATACGTTGATGCGGGTGATGCCCAGGGCGTGGTCGTGGAACCAGATCGGGGCTGATTCCTGGGTGTTGGGGTAGTTGTAGACCGAGGTATTGCCGCCGCCGCCAGGTCCAGCCCAGTAGGCATGGCCGTGAATGCCATCCGGTGTGAACCAGGCATCCGGGCCACCGTCAATCTGGGGCGGCACCTCGCCGCCGTGCAGGTGCGCTACGGCCGGGACAGGGCCACTATAATTAGTCATTGGGTGGCTCATCATTTCGTTCAGGGGATCAGCCCAATGCAGCGTCTGGTCGGTCCAGGTGGCCCAAGGTGTATCGGTTAAGTTTGTTGGCGGCAGATTGTTTACCCATTTGATGCTGGTTGGCTGACCGCGGAAGGCCAGAACTACGGGGTTGATGTAGGTGGGAGCTGTCACACCACCAGGATTGGTCTCAAAGCCAGTGGCCTGGTAGCCCCAGACCCAGGTGCCGGTATAGGGGATCCCTGTTGGCAGACCGGTTAGTGGGTCAACTGGTACGAAAGCAGTTGGCAGCACATTAGCCTTGAACTCTTCCATACGAATAGTTAGAGAACCGGGTTGGGGGTTTGTTATATCTCCAGAAAAACCAGGAACCAGTTGGATGGGCCCTCCATTCACGTGGGAATTGAGTAACGGCAGCACATCGATGAACTGCGGGATGGCGCTGCCAGGTAATGCGGTCTGCGGGCCGGCAAACGCCCCGTAGGCCCGCATTAAAAATCGGGCCCGGGTCGCGGCATATAAAGCCGCAACACTGGCCCCGCTCATTTTTAGAAAATCTCGTCTATTCATTTTTATTGCTCCTCAAAACCTTTAGGTAAAAATTTTTAACAAAAATTAAAGGCCACAAATAAAAATGCATCTAAGTTAGTAGGCAAGGAAGATTGTAAATATGTATTAATAAACGATGTACACCTCCTTAAATAAAATTCATATAGCTGCAAGCACAGCTGCGAGGATCGGCCCAGAATTCGGCTGTAATAATCAACATAGAAGGGGGTTTATTATAGTACGGGAGTACTAGTCATTTCTGACACTTAAATATTACTTAATATTATCTA
>QKGK01000476.1 GCA_003250455.1 Chloroflexota bacterium
GACCCTCAGCTCAAACCCGTGCTTTCCCGGCAGATGGAAATCTATGCTGCATTCTTGGAACACACCGACTACCAGGTGGGGCGCGTAATCGATGCGATTGAGGACCTGGAGCTGCTCGACGATACGCTGATCTACTACATCATCGGCGACAACGGCGCCAGCGCCGAAGGGACGATCAACGGCACCTTTAACGAATTATTCTCGCTGAACGGCGCGGCGGCCATGGAATCGGTTGACTTTATGGTTTCTAAGATAGATAAATTTGGCAGCCCGAGTTCCTACAACCACTACGCGGTGGGTTGGGCGCATGCCATGGATACGCCTTACCAATGGACCAAGCAGGTCGCCTCGCACTGGGGCGGCACCCGCAACGGCACGATCGTCCACTGGCCGCGCGGCATCAAAGCCAAGGGTGAAGTCCGGTCGCAGTTCCATCACGTGATCGATCTAGCCCCCACCGTTCTCGAAGCAGCGGGAATTCCCGAACCCACCTTCGTGCACGGCATCCAGCAGAAGCCGTACGAAGGGGTTAGCATGGCCTACAGCTTCGACGATGCAAATGCGGCAGAGCACCGTGAGACCCAGTACTTCGAGATGTTCGTCAACCGCGGCATTTACCACAAAGGCTGGACTGCCTGCACGCGGCACAGCGTTCCGTGGGTCTTCCAGGCCGAATTACCGCCATACGACGATGATGTGTGGGAGCTGTATGGACCGGATGACTGGACCCAGGCGCACAACATCGCCGAGGAGAACCCGGAGATGCTGAAGGAGCTCCAGCGGCTATTCCTGATCGAGTGTGTCAAATACAACGTGCTACCCCTCGATGACCGGCGGGTGGAGCGCTTCAACTCGGACCTGGCGGGCCGACCGACCCTCATCCAGGGCAAGTCGCAGGTGCTGTTCAGCGGCATGGGACGGCTAGGCGAAAACGTGGTGCTCAATCTTAAGAATAAATCGCACTCGGTCACGGCCGAGGTAGTCCTGCCGGAGGAGAAGGCTAATGGCGTGATCATCGCCCAGGGCGGCGAGTTCGGCGGATGGTCCCTATACACCAAAGAGGGCAAACTGAAATATGCTTACAACCTGTTTGGCGTGCAGCTATTCACGACTGAATCTACGCAAGACCTGCCGGAAGGCAAGCACCAGGTCCGCATGGAGTTCGCCTACGCCGGAGGCGGTCTGGCCAAGGGCGGAGATGTGACGCTCTACCTCGATGGGAACAAGTTCGGCGAAGGAAAGGTCGCGGCGACCCAGCCGATGCTCTTCTCCGGAGATGAAACCTGTGATGTCGGGAAGGAAACCGGCTCGCCGGTGTCACCCGACTATACTGCTGAGACTAGCAAGTTCAACGGAACCATCAACTGGGTCCAGCTTGACCAGGGCACAGATGACCATGACCATTTGATCAGTCCGGAGGAACGCCTGCATGTCGCCATGGCGCGGCAGTAAGCATGGCTGGTGGAGATCAAGGGTGGTACGGGGGTCTGCCCCGTACCACCTAAAATCAATTACCAATTTCCAGAAAATGGAGGTTGATCATCAAGTCGAGCATACTCGAACCTCTTAGGAAGGAGATATGAGAAAGAATCGATCACCGTCTTTGACCATGGTAGTACTTGTCCTGCTGGTGATCCTGCTGATGCAAAGCGCGATTTCGTACAGCACTACATTCGGCAGGTTGGATAGCCTGACAACAGATATGAGACGGGGCCTCTCCACCGGCTGGCTCGTCTTTCGGGGAGTTGTGATCTTGGTAATCATCGCCTTGTGGTTTCTCAACCGTAAGAAGGGGCTGTTCAAGGCGATTATCTTTGTCAATGCGATGTTGACCATCGGCCTGATGCTGAACATGCTCGCCCTGTCAGATATTCTCGTCGGATTAACTTCCCAGGCAGCCAAGGTATTGTTAGTCGAGGTGTTTTTCATGGCGGTTACCAATATCTTGATCTTTTCGATCTGGTATTGGATCATTGACCCACCGGGAGTCGAAGAGATACTCCGGATGGACGAACCCTGGGATTTTCTGTTTCCCCAGCGGGAGGGCAACCTGCCTTTTTACGAAACCTGGCTGCCTCAATACACGGATTACCTGTACCTGGCCTTCACAAACAGCTTTGCTTTCAGCCCTACAGATGTCCTGCCGCTCACCCGGCGGGCCAAGATGCTGATGCTGCTGCAGTCTGTAATTTCGATCGTCACGCTGACCGGCATCGCCGGCAGCGCGATCAATCTCCTCGCCGGGGGCAGCTGAAAACTGGCTCAAACTTGGCTGGCTGTTGCGATTGCCAGCCAAATTGAATATCAATCGATCTATTTTATTATTAAAAGGAGTGATGAAATGGCTACTAAGAAAAAATCACAAAAAAGTAAGACCTCGAAAAAAGAATCCGCCATGCAAACCAAACCAGATGCTGAGCTTATGGCTGAGCAGGGAGCAGAACAAATGGTCACCGGCGCAGAGGAAATCGGGGTTGCCCGGGAGATAGCTGGCGAAGCAGCCGTCGATCTTGCCGCAGGGGCGAGCGACTTGACCCGCGCCGAGGATGCAATGGTCGTGGCAGAGCGCGTGGCTACCCTGAGCGATGTGGTAGCAGCCGCCGGAGTGGTTGATACAGCCGAAGGAGCACAGCTGCTGGCAACCTCGGAAGATGTGTCCACCATCAGCGCCATGGTCGGCTTGATGGGTGAGGAGGATCTCGAACGCGGCCTGGAGCTGGCCCGCCTGGCAGGCGAGCTGGAAGCAGCGGGTAATGTCGTCGAACTCCTGATCATGCCCGTGCTGGCGGATTTCCTCACCTCCCGCAGTGCCCAACTTCAGGGCATGGCTGTCGATACCATCGTCCAATCTGCCAGCAGCCGTGCCCTGTCCAAGGTGATCGCAGCTACTGGAATTGAACTTGAAGAGATGGGCGTCGAAGAAATCGCTGAAGGATTGACTCGCCTGGCAGCTTCGGAGGCTCTGGCAGCAGGCAGCGAGGAGCTGGCTGAAGAAGGGGTTATGAAGGGCCTCAAGGGCGCCGTAGAAGTTGAAACTGCTTTAGAAGAGGCAGAGCTGGCGGAAGAAATCGCCGATGCTGGCGTGGAAGATGTCGCTGAAGGCGCAGCCACCCTGGGTGCGGCAGAAGCCGCCAGCGAGGACGATTAAATCCATCAAGCTCAGCCCTCCTCAAAATGGGGAGAGCTGAGCTTCCAGCAAACGCAATTCATCATTTGAGTAATTTATGGCACACGAATCTGCAACCCAGATCGAGCACAGTAACGCTTACAACATCTTCATCGTCGTCCTGACCATCATTTCACTGATCATCATGGTATTGATGTTTCTACCTCTCAATGACGAGACGCTTGGCCTGCTCCAAGTCTATGACAACCTGATCTGCGTCATATTCTTGATCGACTTCACCCTCAACCTAAGAGCGACTCCCAAAAAATCCGATTACTTCATCAAGGAAAGGGGTTGGCTGGACCTGCTCGGTTCAATTCCCTCGCTTGGTGTAGCCTTCAAGTACTCTGGGATCCTGCGCCTGGCGCGCTTGAGCCGGCTGGCGCGCATCCTGCGGATCCTCAGGGGTCAGAATAAAGAGTCATTGTTCAAGGACGTCCTCGAGCACCGCAGCCAGTACACCGGGCTGATCACCATCCTGCTCTCCATCATCGTCTTAGCCACAGCCAGCGTGCTCGTGCTCCAATTCGAAAGCCAGTCTCCACAGGCATCGATCAAGACCGGCTGGGAATCATTTTGGTTTTCGATCGTGACGATTACCACGGTGGGCTATGGAGACTACTTCCCGGTGACCGTGGGAGGGCGGATCACCGCCATGTTCATCATGATCGCCGGCATCGGGATCATCGGTGTGCTGGCCAGCATCATGTCCAGCCTGCTGGTTGGTTCCCCTTCATCCGCCCCAGTAGAAAAGGAAATGGCCGATACAGCAACAGTTGAAAGCGAGATAGCTGCCATCAAAAAAGAGCTGGCTGAAATGCGCAAGCTATTGGAAAAAATTGCCCCGGATATGGATATAAAATAATATACCCGTCATAATTTCATATGCTGTGTTTGCATATTCAAAAGGAAAATGATCGATCCATGAGCCAGACCGAAACCTTATCTCCACCTGAAGGAGGCGAGACAAAAAGACCACCAGGCAATTATTCCCAGGAGGCGATCATGAATATTGCAATTTCCTAAAATGCATTTGCAGGAGAGGCCCCACCGAAAGGTTTGGGCCGCGTTTCTCCCGATTTCGTTGATTTTTGGAAACATTACAAGGAGAAGAAAATGTCAACAACCAATGCACAAGAAAAATCAGGGCGCAGTTTTCCCATCCTGCAAGGAATCCTTCCCCTAGATCGTTCAAAGATATCCATTGATATCGTAGCAGGCATCACCCTGGCGGCCCTGGCGATACCCGAGGTGATGGGATATACCAAGATCGCCGGCATGCCGGTTGTTACCGGTCTTTATACCATCCTGATCCCAACGGCACTGTTCGCCATATTCGGCTCTTCCCGGCATCTGGTAGTGGGGGCCGATTCAGCCACCGCCGCCATCATGGCGGCAGGATTGGTAGGGTTAGCTTCTTCAGGTTCTCCGGAGTATGTCGCTTACGCGGGAATCCTGGCGCTGTTGGCAGCAGCGCTGCTAATCCTGGCACGCATTATCCAGCTGGGATTCATCGCCGACTTTCTCTCCCGGACTGTATTGATTGGCTTCCTGACCGGCGTCGGCATCCAGGTGGCGATTGGACAGATTCCGGGTATGCTTGGAATCCCGGGCGGTGGGACTGGCCCCGTTCAAAATGTGATCGCCGACTTACAGCAGATCGGTCAAACCAACATTTATACCCTGGCAGTATCGATTGGGGTGTTGGTAATCATTGTTGGCAGCCGGATGATCAACAAAAAAATACCTGGCCCATTAATCGCTGTCATTGGGGCGATCATCGTGAGCTACCTGGTTAACCTTTCCTCCTACGGGGTTGCAGTGCTGGGGACCGTCCCCGGCGGCCTGCCGAGCATCGGCCTTCCCACGGGCGCGACCCTCAACGCGAGTATCCTCCAACAACTTCTGCCAGTTGCCTTCTCAATATTCATCGTCATCCTGGCGCAATCCGCCGCCACCTCCCGGGCCTACGCTACTCGTTATAGTGAAACTTTCAGCGAGAATGTAGATTTGGTGGGACTGGGCTTGGCAAATGTCGGTGCTGGGCTGAGCGGCACATTCGTGGTGAACGGCAGCCCGACCAAGACTCAAATGGTCGACAGCGCCGGTGGGCGCAGCCAGCTTGCCACCCTGACCACCGCTGTCATTGTCCTGATAGTCTTGCTGTTTCTGACCAAACCCCTGGCATACATGCCAGAAGCAGTACTCTCTGCGGTTGTTTTTCTGATCGGTTATGAGCTAGTTGATTATTTGGGTATGGGCAAGATTTATGCCCAGCGCAAGGTTGAGTTCTGGGTGGCGTTGATCACCGCTCTGGTAGTGATCTTCGTTGGCGTTGAGCAGGGCATCTTGCTGGCAATCGTACTCTCCCTCCTGATGCACACCCGACACGGCTACAAGCCTAAGAATTCAGTGCTTTCTGTCGATGATGCTGGAGAACGGCATCTGGTACCAGTAAGCACTCATGCCCAGATTACCCCTGGTTTGATGATTTATCGCTTCAATCACAGCATGTATTATGCCAACGCGGAGCATTTCTCACAGGAGGTGCTCGATCTGGTCAACAGTGCAGACCCGCCGTTAACCTGGTTGTGCGTCGATGTGAGTGCTATGGATGATATCGACTTTTCTGCAGCAGCCACCTTGAAGGAGACCTACGATTTATTAAAGGAGAAAGGCGTGAAGATGGTGCTGGTAGGTGCAGATGAACACATCCACCGCGAGTTAGATCTCTCCGAGCTGACCCAATTGTTCGGTGAGGATGCATTCTACGAGTCGGTTGATGATGTGGAAACCGCCTATCAGGCGGCAGCTGATAACACGTAATCAAGATTGGTTTTATTGTGGTGGGTGCATCTTTTTTGTACCCACCACAATTTAGGAGAGAAAAGAATGGAAAAAACACAGGGTGAAGCTTCCCCGTCAGGAAGCTCCTCTGAGGACCCAAAAAACGCATCAACAGAAACCAACCACATCTACCATGAGACACCTGCAGAGCGGGTGAAAAAGGGGAAGGCAGCCCGTTCAAACTTGCCACGCTCATCGCTGGCCGCTTGGAACCCACCGGATGATCGACCCGATCCGGTTGACCTGCTTGAAGGTCAGGCGCAGGAACGTGTCCCAGATCTGGTTCCCATCCGCTATGGGCGCATGATGACCTCACCATTTGCTTTCTACAGGGGTGCTGCGGTGATCATGGCCTCTGATTTAGCGATGATGCCCAATACGGGGCTGAACGTGCAGCTGTGCGGAGACGCGCACTTATCAAATTTTGGCGGGTTCGCGTCACCGGAGAGGACGCTGGTCCTGGATCTAAATGACTTTGACGAAACCCTGCCTGGTCCCTGGGAATGGGATGTTAAACGCTTGGCAGCTAGCATGGAGATCGCCGGCCGGGAACGAAATTTCGATGCCAAAACGCGCAGCAATCTGGTGAGCGCAACTGTGGGTGAATACCAGCAGGCGATGCGTGAATTTGCCGAACTGCGCAACCTCGAGATGTGGTATCTACACCTGAGCCCGGAGGCCATCCAGGCCCGCTGGGGGATATCGGCAAAGGCCAAGGCAATAAAATCGTTGGACGCGGATTTTGCAAAAGCCTACCATAAGGATAATTTGCGGGCCTACGAGAAACTCACCCACCGCGTCAACGGCAAACTACGAATTGTCGCCAACCCACCATTGGTAGTACCGATCGAAGACCTCTACACCAAGGGAGGTGAGCAGGAGATCGAGGACATTTTACGGGGGTTGATCCGCGGCTACCGGTCAAGTCTGCAACCGGATTTGCGTCGTTTATTGGAAAGCTACCGTTATGCCCATATCGCTCGCAAAGTCGTCGGCGTGGGTAGTGTAGGAACGCTCACCTGGATCTTGCTCATGCTGGGGCGCGACGACCAGGATCCACTTTTCCTACAGGTTAAGGAAGCAAAATCTTCTGTGCTGGAGCCTTACCTCGGTAAAAGCGTCTATTCACATAAAGGACAACGTGTAGTAGAGGGACAGCGGTTGATGCAGGCCGCCAGCGATATCTTCCTGGGTTGGGAGAGGGTACTATCTGGGATCGATGAAAAATCTCACGATTTTTACATCCGCCAGTTGTGGGATTGGAAAGTTTCAGCAGATCCTGAAGTGATGAAACCCGGTGAAATGACCATTTACGGCAGGATATGCGGCTGGACTCTTGCCCGCGCGCATGCTCGCTCTGGTGACCGAATCGCCATTGCTGCATATCTTGGGAAGGGCAAAGTTTACAATCAGGCGATAGTTGATTTTGCGATCGCTTATGCAGACCAGAATGAACGCGACTACCAGGCTCTGGTTGAAGCGGTAAACAGCGGCAGGATTAAAGCGGAGACTGGCATATAAGGCAGTACAGTACTGATCAGAACGATTTCTGTATACAAGTCATTTCATTTTGATTGATGAAATATTTAGGATGGCAAATTGGCAATTTTCTTGGGCCCACTAGCGGTAAAGATTATACAGCAGCATGCTCTGTAAAGCTGATCTAAGGAGACATCAACATGAATAATCTACCCGGTCGATTGGTCGTTTATCTGGTTGCGTTGGCCAGTAT
>QKGK01000067.1 GCA_003250455.1 Chloroflexota bacterium
CCTGGATGGTTGGGTGCATCTCGATGACGATCAGACCGGAACAGGGGATGATGGGGCCGGCATCGAGACCGTTCAGGATTCTCCCGCTTGGGGTCTGGACCGCATCGACCAGCGCGCGCTCTCCCTGGACAACCGCTATATCTATGCCACCGATGCCAGCGTTGTGCATGTTTACATCCTCGACACCGGCATCCGCACCACCCATTTCGAATTTGGGCAGCGCGCCACCAACGACTTTGACGCTTTTAGTGAGCCGAGCGAAGGTGATTGCAATGGGCACGGCACCGAGGTCGCTGGCATCATTGGCGGCACCACCTACGGCGTGGCCAAGGGAGTTCGGCTGCACGGCGTGCGCGTGCTGGACTGCACTCAAGAAGGTATGTATTCCACAACCATCGCCGGGGTCAACTGGGTGGCCAATAACGCCAAAAAACCAGCGGTCGCCAACATGAGCGAGGAAGATTTTTACTATGCCCCGCTGAACACCGCCGTCGAGAATGCCATCAACAAGGGCATCACCTTTGTCGTCTCCGCAGGGAATGGCGATACCGACGCTTGCACACTCTCCCCGGGCAGCACTTCCACCGCCATCACCGTGGCTTCAACCGACAGCAATGATTGGCGAGGTTTTTTCTCTAACTGGGGTTCCTGTATCGATCTCTTCGCTCCCGGTGACGGAATCATAACTAGTACCAACGAATCTGATACCGCCTATAAAATGCGTATGGGCACTGATTGTGCGGCTCCGCACGTGGCGGGTGTGGCAGCCCTGTACCTCTCCCAAAACCCAACTGCCTCTCCCAGCAGGGTCACCAATGTGCTCCTGAGCATGGCCACCCCCGGCGTGGTCTCCGATGTCATGGGGTCTCCCAACCTGCTGCTGTATTCCCGGGTGGCCAGCCTTACCGTGCCAGTGCTCCAGGCCCCCTCGGGGATCCTCACCGACCGCACTCCCACCTATCAATGGGCAAAGGTGCCCACCGCCACCCAATACCGCCTCCAACTGCGGATCGGCACCAGTGTGGTCTACAACAAGCTGGTAGAGATTTCAGCTTGTTCAGGCGGCACTTGTTCTAACACCCCCCTCGACATGCTGGCTTTCAACAAATACAACTGGCGCGTTCAGGCCCTGGTCAACGGTGTATGGCGCTCCTGGTCAACCCTTTACGGGTTCACACTGGTGAATGCGCCCACACCACTCTCACCAAACACACAGTCCCTGGATACCACCCCTACCTTCACCTGGACGAAACTGGCCGGGTCTACCCAATACCGTATCCAGCTAGTGCGGGGAGCCTCCACGGTGTATCTCAAGGCTGCAACCTGCACGACCGCTACCTGCTCCCTCACGCCGACCAACCTGCTGGTCTATGACGACTACAAATGGCGGGCGCAGGCAAATCTGAATGGCTTGTGGGGCGACTGGAGCTACTACCAAGACTTCGAGGTCGTGCGTCCCGGCTTTATTTCCAACTTCAACGGCGACAAGGCCGGCTGGAAGAATATTTATGGAAACTGGCCCATCTACCAGGACCAATACCTGATCTCTTCCGGCGAAGCAGGACTTTACAACTCCGTTCAGTACAACGCCCCTTACCCCACCTTCAGCTATGAAGTCGTGATGAAGCGCGTGGGTGAATCTTCCAGCCCCAATGCGCTGTATGTCCGGGGGACACCTAACCCCCTTGACGCCTATATGGAGTGGTATACCGGCTACTTTTTCGCCTACACCAACAATGGATACTTCAGCGCATGGAGAGGCCTGGAAGGTTTTTATAATCCAATGAAGTCTTGGACCTATTCTCCCTCTATCATTCCGGACAGCTTCAACACGCTGAAGGTAGTCGGCGTTGGCCCCAACTTTAAGTTCTACATCAACGGCACCCTGGTGTGGTCGGGGACAAACGACAGCATCGCAAACGGGTACCCGGGGATCACCTTCTACAGCCCATACGCCCCGGGGAACAGGCTGCTGGTCAACTGGGCGCGCATCTCGACGGTCAACCTGACCGCGCAGGAGCTCGACCCCAACGAGCCGGTGGAAAGCGGGCAAATTGTGGTGGGAGGCGACAGCCCCTTTGTAAGCCCAGACTTTGATCCCGCCAACATCCAATGAGCTAAGGGAACAACTTCAATAAAACCGAGTATTATTCGGTCAAGCAAAACAGCCCATCATGAAAATGATGGGCTGTTGTTTTTCTATTTCAACTTTTTCACGGACGGGGGAAGGGCCGCCAGGCGGGGTCGAAGTCCACAGCCTCATTGGTGGTAATGCGCATCTTGAGCTCGCCGTCATTGCGGACGATGAAAATATCGTGGTTGACGCCATCCGGCCAGCTGGCAAATGCCACCCAATGCCCGGTGGAATTAAAGTCCGGGTCCATTTCCGGCTGTTTGCTGCCAATTATATTTAACAATTCTTCCTTGTAGATCAGGTCAGAAGCCCCCAACATGCTTGCCGGCATGGTGTACAGCCTGAATATATCATTTTCCAGCAGTGGGCCGCGGGAGAACACCACCTGTCCGTTCACGGACCAGGTCGGTTTGACATAGAATTTCTCTTTTGTCCGGGCAAATACTTCCGGGATCGCTTCGGGGTCGTTCGCCATAATATACAGGTAATAGTGCGACTCCGGGTTGGCCGTAAACATGAACCGGTCGCCCTCAGGGGCCCATTCCGGGTTATAGGCAAAATTCTTTCCATAATGCAGCAGCACGATCTCCGAATCTTCTGTATCAATTCGGTAGATCCCCATCTCGGTAGCAGAATCTGCTTTCGTGAACAGCATACTTGAGCCATTCGGCGACCAGGCCGGGTCGAAACTGCCTTCCTCCACCGCCAACTGCGTAACCTCTCTGGTCACCATATCCAGAACAAAGATGAACGTATTGGTATACACCCGCTGATTGCGCACGCACGGGGAAATAAAGGCCAGCAAACGCCCATCCGGCGACCACGAGGGCTGACAAGCCCCAAACGGCACGTCGGTGAGCTGTTCATACGAATTATCCTCGAACGAATACAGCCAGATCTGGGTGTTGCCACTGCGCTGAGAGGCAAATGCGATCTGCTCATCCTCCAGCGGCATTTCGAAATCCGGGGGGAGGGAGGTGGCTGTCGGCATGCTTGGCACCCGGATCTGTGTCGGGGTCAAGGTGATCGTGGGTGTCGGCGTTATCGTCGGCGTTGGGGTGATCGTGGGGGTACGCGAAGGAGCCAGGGTGAGCGTCTCTGTGGGCGAAGCGGTGGTGGTCGAGGTCGGTTCCAGCGTATCGGTGATCACGGGTTCTGTGGGCGTATCGCTGATATCCACCCCTGGCGGCGTGGGCGTATAATCAAACACCCAGTTGAGCCAGGCAGCCGGGATCACATCATCCAGCATTTCCTTTCCGGGCATCCCGGCGGCTGTCCAGACCACACCCGCCATCAGAAGGATGGTCATTAACACCATGAAAAACCTGCGCAGGCGCCGCCAGAAAATCCGACGTCTCCGGGTGTTGGAAGATCCGGTGATCTCCGGTTCCTGTGCCCCTTTGGCATCCATCCGTTTTCCCGCGGCTACTTCGGCTACCACTTCCGGTGGGGGCGGCACCACGGTCAGCTCATCCGAACGGTCGATCTGCCGGGTGGAATTGGAAGACTGTAGCAGCGCTGCCTTGAATTCCTTGGCGCTCTGGTAGCGGTCTTCCGGATGCACCGATAGGGCCTTCTCCACCGCCGTCCCTGCCTTGCGGGAGACACGCGGGTTGCGTTTACGGATCGGCGTCAGGTCGGCCTGGTCCATCGCTCTGGCAAGCCCGTCCTCCGGGATGGTATTGGTCAGGGCGGCATACAGGGTCGCCCCCAGCGAATACACATCCGAACGCTCGTCGGTGCGGGCGGTGCCGTACTGCTCCGGCGAAGAATACCCAGGGGTCATCGCCCGCGCGCCGGTGGTGGTCACCTGGCTCCCTTTGACGATCTTTGCCAGCCCAAAGTCCACCAGGTACACCTGGCCTTCGGGGTTGATCTTGATATTGCCGGGCTTGATATCCCGGTGCAGAATGATCGGTTTACGGGTGTGCAGGTAGTCCAGCGCATCGCAAATGGCCGCCCCGATGATGATCACTTCCTCATCCGGCAGGGAGCCAACCCGGTCCATGCGCTGGCGCAGGTCTTCCCCCTCGATAAAGTCCATCACCATATACTGGCCCTGGCCGGCAACCTCAAAGTGGTCGATCACCCGGGGCAGGTTGGGGTGCCGCATGGTCGCCAGGATCACCGCTTCGCGGCGGAACTGGCGTGAATATTCTTCTGAGGTGAACAGGTTTTCCTTTACTGCAACATCCAACCCCAGGTTTTCATCCCTGGCGTGGTAGACAGCCCCCATCCCACCCTGGCCCAGAATTTCCAGAATGCGGTATCGGTCATTGAGTTGAGAATTTTTATCCAGGGTCATAAAAATTTTACTTTTCGTTCCTGAAAAGCTATTTCTTCCAATAAAAACAAGGCGGAAGTTCCCGCTTTGCCGGACTCACACGTCCAAATTGTACCATTCTGTTCAGGTTTCAGAAATTCAATATCCGTGCAGATCCATGCACCTTGCATAAGCGCAAATTATACCAAAGGACAAAATTAAGGCACAGGCTGCCAATCCGGGTCGAAGTCGTTGGCTTCGTCCAGGATCAGCGGGGTCAATTCGGCGCCGTTGATCCGCATCAGGTAAATATCCAGCCTGGCAGCGTTGTTATTGGCAGAAAAGACAATCCAGTGCCCGTCCGGGGAAACATCCGCCTCCCGCATGCCCATGATATTTTCGGAAATACGGAAATTGCTGATCCCGGAATTTGTCCCACCATCCCGCCAGTTGGTGCCCATTATCCTGGGAATCCCGCTGCCGGACGGATCAAATTGGGTGAAGACCACCAGGTCGCCATCCGGCCCCCAGACGGGTTCCACGTTGGTCTTGGTATTATCCTTGGTCAATTCCACCACATTGCTGCCGTCCAAATTCATCGTCCACACGCTGCCGCGGCCGGTCACCCGGTTGGAGGCAAAAATGATCCTGCTTGCATCCGGGGCCCATTCCGGCTGGTAGTCGGTGGTGACATTGTCTGAAAGATTGGTGGTCTCGCCGGTGTCAATGTCCAGCATCCAGATCTGCGGGCGGTTGAAATCCCGCACGGTCGTAAAGACGATGCGGTTATCCACCGGGGACCATGCCGGGTCGTAATCGCCGATCGGGGACGACTTCAGCGGGGTCATCCCGCTGCCGTCCATATTGATCATAAACAGGGAAGAACCCTCATAGCGCTGCTGGTTGGCCTTGCACGGCGCAATGAACGCCAGCCGCGTCCCGTCATAAGACCAGGTCGGCTGACAGGCCCCGCCAGGGATATTGGTGATCTGGGTGGTCTCCTGGGTGGTGAGGTCATAAAGGTAGATCTGCGCCTCACCTGTCCGGTTGGAGGCAAATGCAATCATCCCGGTGCCGCCTGTGGCGGTTGGCAGGGGGGCTGCCGGTTCGGTCGCCTCCGGCGTATCGGTTGGCAGAGGTTCTTCGGTCGGGGTATCCGTGGGAATCACTTCAGTTGTTGGCGTGTTGGATGGCTCGGCCGTATCCGTCGCTGCAACCGCTGCAATCGTATTTGTGGGCAGGGCTGCTTCGCTGGTGGGGGTTCCCCCACCCAGCAGGTTGGACACCACCAATACCGCCAGCACAGCGATCACGATCACCGCCCCAATCCCCCCCGCAATGTACAGCGGGCTCAGGTTCCGCCGGGGAGCGGATGGTGTCCCCGCAGACGGAAAACTACCCGCAGCATAATCCTTTGGAGCAATGGTTTCAGCAGAAGCGTCTGCCACCACTGTCGCCCCCAGGGGCGGCGGGGCAACAGTCACTTCTCCCCGCGCCATTTGGCGGGTCACGGTATCGCTAGCATCCAGCAAGGCGCGCTTCAATTCCGCCCCGGTCTGGTAGCGGTCTTCGGATTTCGCATTCAAGGCCTTCTCGATCACCTGAGCGAATTCCTCGGTCACCTTGGGGTTTCTGTCCCGCACAGGGGTCAATTTCGTCTGGTTGATCGCCACTGCCAGACCATCTTCCGGGGGGTAGCCGGTCAGGGCGGTATACAGCGTAGCCCCCAGGGAGAATATATCGCTGCGGGCATCCGTGCGGGCGGTACCGTATTGTTCCGGCGGAGAATACCCCGGCGTAAGCCCGCGTGCGCCGGTGGCGGTCATCTGCCCGCCTTCTACCTGCTTGGCCAGCCCAAAGTCCACCAGGTAGACCTGCCCGTTGGGAGTGACACGGATATTGCCCGGCTTAATATCCCGGTGCAGCACCGGGGGCGTCAGGCTGTGCAAATAATTTAACGCATCCGAGATAGCGATCCCGATGAGCACAACTTCCTTTTCAGGCAGCGCGCCCAGGCGCTGCAAGCGCATCTTCAGGTCTTCGCCTTCAATAAAGTCCATCACCAGGTACTGTCCCTGGCCTTCAACCACAAAATGGTCGGTCACGCGCGGCAGGTTGGGGTGCCGCAGACCGGCCAGGATGGTGGCTTCCCGGCGGAACTGCTCAATAGCGTCTTCGTCCTCCAGCAGGTTCTCTTTCACAGCCACATACACACCCAGGCTTTCGTCCATAGCGGTATAAACTGCGCCCATCCCCCCCTTGCCCAGTGTTCCCTGGATGCGATACCTGCCGCGAAGTAAGCTGTCTTTTTCTAATTCCATACCGTCAATGATTCCTTCTTTACCCAACTTGCGCCAGGCTAATGGAATTCCTTCCTTTTTGCCTGTTTATATCCTGGTTGACACGCCGCAAAATTCGCACACGATCTCCGTCTGCCCGCGCAGCAGCGGCGCGGTGAACGCCGCCCCACAGTTCGGGCACTGTGCGGGGGCATTGCGTACCCGTTCCAATTCGTCCGTGCTGATCTCCACCGCCCGGTCGGCATCGTAACTGCCCGAGCGCGCCCGTCCGATCATCTGCTGCCACTCTTCGGCCACTGGCTGGCTCAGCAGCAAGGTGACCGTGGGCAGTGGGGCTGCCCCACTCAGCGAAAGCACCAGTCGCTCCGTGCGGGCCTCTTCGTCAATCTGCGGCTTCACATCCAGCACGTCGGCCATGGGCACATTGATCTTGAGCTCAAAATCGTCCACGCGGTCTTCCCACAGCAGGCGCTGGTCGGTGAGGAAGAGCACACCGTTCTCCGGGCCCAGGCCAGGGCGCTCCCAAACCGCTTCCACTGCGGCCACACCGCTTTCGGTGGCCAGCAGCTTGAACGAAGCCGTCTCCAGCGCATCCAGCATCCAGTCCACCCATTCCAGGTGGGCGTCCAGCATCTCGATCTCGTCGGCATAGGCCTCGTACTGGTCCAGCACGGTCTCTTCGGCAGCTTCGGCCTGCGCTTCCGCCGAGGCGATCAGCGACTTGAGGTTGATATACACCGGGCGGGCGGCGGCCAATGCGCCGGTCATCCCGGCCAGCTTTGCCATCCCATCCTGGATCTCTTTCATCTTGCCGCCCAGCTGACCGGTCTGGTATTCCAGGGTGGTCTGGGAGCGGGTTTTGATCTGCTCCCATTGGGCAGTCAGCACTTGGATATCCGCTTCCAGGCTCTTTTCCACCGCATAGCCGCGGGCGCGCAAATCCGCCAGCTCCCGCGAGAGGGTGGAGATTTTATTTTCCAGCTCCGAGAGTTCGTTTTGGCTGGCCCGCAGCATCATCTCGTCCTGCAGTTCGTT
>QKGK01000502.1 GCA_003250455.1 Chloroflexota bacterium
CCCGTCCCAATCCCGGGCACTCCCCCCGGGAATTTGCGCTTAATCCAAATATTCTGCACACCTTTGAATGGTGGGAGGATGCTTCGGTTTCCGCTGCGCAGCAGCGTTCCCTCAGCATGACATGCTGTCAAAGGTATTTTTTACACCATGAAATTTTGCGCAAAATCGTTTCCGTTGTTATTATTTTCTTCTTCTCTGCCTGTGTTTCTGGTGATTTTGTCCGAAGGCGAGTAATTCAGACTTTATTTGTCTGATTTTTTCAGCTACAATAAAGGGGCAAATTCCCGGTTTTGATCATTGCCACCTCCATCCCCCTTCATCCCAATGAATTATTAGCCATTGTCTGGTATTGAAAAGGATGGCAGTCAAAAAATGAACAATACAAACCAGTTTGATTGGCAGACCCCTCTTGCATTTTTCGTGGTTGTAATCCTGGGCGGCAGCAATGCTGTTGCTGTCCGGTTCAGCAACCTGGGTTTGCCCCCATTTTGGGGCGCAGCTATTCGGTTTGGCACCGCCGCCCTGATCTTTTGGCTGATCGTTTTGATCAGGAAGATTGAACTCCCCCGCAAACGTGCGCTGGGAGGGGTGGTCATCTTTGGGATTCTGACGATCGGCTTCAGCTTCTCGATGCTCTATTGGGCTTTGCTCTACATTCCCCCATCCATCACGATGGTGATCGGCGCATTGGGGCCGCTGTTCACATTTTTCTTTGCCCTGGCCCACGGACAGGAAACCTTCCGCTGGCAGAGTTTGGTTGGCGGTTTGATGGCGTTTGTTGGTATTCTGCTGGGTATCGGGGACAGGATTGGAGATTCCCTCCCGTTACTCCCGATCCTGGCTGTGGCGGTAGGTTTTGCCGCAGTTGCTGAAGGAAACGTCATCTACAAGTCTTTTCCCAAAAGCAATCCATTATCTGTGAATGCAATTGCGCTCAGTGTGGGGACTGTCATGCTGCTGCTGGTTTCTTTGTTTTCCCATGAGTCCTGGACGCTGCCTGCGACCCAAAACACCTGGATCGCCTATACCTATCTTGTCCTGGGCGGTTCGGCGGCCATGTTCTATCTGTATTTATTTGTTCTCGGGCGGTGGACAGCGTCAGCCACCTCCTACGCGTTTTTACTCTTCCCGGTAGTCACGATCCTGATCTCGTCCTGGCTGACTGGTGAAGTGATCACCTCCCGCTTCCTGGGAGGGACGGCTGTGGTTCTCCTGGGCGTTTGGATTGGCGTAATTGCCAAATCGAAAGCATCCTAACCTGTGGAAGAACCTGGTGGTGCGTAATTTTTCAGGGAGTGGCTGCCCGTATTTATTTGCTTCAAAAGCCTAAATCTCCATAGGGCGTTATAATAATATAAAGCGGGGTTATCAATCGCGGAATCAATGAGTTGTTTACGCCAGGAGAGAGTACCGTATGGAGCAAAAGGCATTTCAGGACAATTACCCCGACGAACTGAGCTATTGCTATGGCTGCGGACGGCTGAACGAGCACGGCCTGCAGATCAAAAGTTATTGGGACGGAGACGAGACCATCGCCGTCTACACTCCGCTGCCGCAGCATATCGCCATTCCCGGTTATGTGTACGGCGGGCTGATCGCTTCGCTGATCGACTGCCACAGCACGGGCACGGCCTCCGCGGCGGCCTACCGGCGGGAAGGGCGGGGGATGGATACCCTGCCTCCCATGCGCTTTGTGACCGCCTCGCTGCAGGTGGACTATCTGCGCCCAACGCCGTTGGGCGTGCCGCTTGAGGTGCGCGGGCGGGTGGAAGAGATCAAGGAGCGCAAAGTGGTGGTCAGCTCGACCCTGATTGCTGAAGGCGAGGTGTGCGCCAAAGGGAAAGTCGTGGCTGTCCAGATGCCGGAGCATCTGGTCCCCAAGGGGGGGTAGGGGCGGTTCGGATCAAATTTCCTCTGAGAACTTGTGCTTTTATTCTCACCTGCGCCGGATTTCACCGAACCCGGCAAAAAAAGTTTATAATTTGTGTCAGATAATGAATGTTTAAAACAGGGTGAGCAATTATGTCAGAAAACCTTTCAACCGCCCCCGCATCCACCATATATACATTTCTTTTCACCGACCTGGAAGGGAGCACCC
Source organism: Chloroflexota bacterium (assembly GCA_003250455.1). Lineage (GTDB taxonomy): Bacteria > Chloroflexota > Anaerolineae > Anaerolineales > UBA11579 > UBA11579. The sequence continues at coordinate 2,099 of QKGK01000502.1, forward strand.
GCCTGTGGCAGGAGCATCCCGAAGCGATGAAGGCTGCCCTTGCGCGGCACGATGCCATTTTGACAGACGCCATCCGGGAAGCCAACGGGCAGATCGTCAAATCAACGGGGGATGGCTTTCATGCGGTGTTCACTTCTGCCATGGACGGTGTGCGGGCGTGCATTCATGCCCAGCAAAAGCTGGTCACGGAAGATTGGGGCGAGACTGGTTTGCTGCGGGTGCGCATGGGGCTGCACAGCGGTGAGGCGCAGCCGCGGGCAGGCGACTATTACGGCACCACCGTCAACCGGGCGGCGCGTTTGATGTCTGCCGCCAACGGCGGACAGGTGCTTTTATCCGCGGCAGCCGCCGGGCTGGTGGCAGATGGGCTCATGGCGGGCGTTTCGCTCAAAAATCTGGGAGAACACCGCCTGAAAGACCTGCAGCGCCCGGAACTGATCTATCAACTCGCCCACCCGGAACTCCCCGCTGATTTCCCCCCTATCGCTTCCCTGGACCTGCTCCCCAATAACCTTCCGCTCCAATCCACCGTTTTTGTCGGGCGGGAGGCAGAACTGGAGAAGATCACCAGCCTGCTGCTGGGGGATGCGGTACGGCTGCTCACGCTGCTAGGGCCGGGCGGCACGGGCAAGACGCGCCTGGCACTGCAAGCCGCCGCGGAAATTTCGGACCGTTTCCGGGATGGCACCTTTTTCATCGAGCTGGCACCCATCCGGGATTCGCACTCCGTGCTGAACACGATTGCCCGAACGATCGGGATAAAAGAAACCAGCGAAGAATCCCTGCTCGAAGAGCTGAAAGCCCAACTGCGCGAGAAGCACCTGCTGCTGGTGCTGGATAATTTTGAACAAGTGACCGATGCAGCCGTATCCATTGCTGAGCTGCTCAAGTTTTGCCCTCATCTCAAGCTACTGGTCACCAGCCGGGAGGCGCTGCACGTGCGCGGGGAGCATCTTTTTCCCGTCCCGCCGCTTGGCCTGCCCGGCAGCGGTCAGCGCGCTATTGGCCTGGAGCAGATTGCCCGCTATGAAGCCGTCCAGCTCTTCCTCGAACGCGCCCAGGCGGTCAAGCCGGATTTTGAGCTCACCGCTGAGAACGCTGCCCTGGTCCTGCAAATTTGCCAGCGTCTGGACGGTCTGCCCCTGGCGATCGAACTGGCCGCGGCGCGCATCCGCCTGTTTTCGCCGTATGCCCTTTACGACCGGCTCACCGACCGGCTGATGGCGCTGCGCGGCGGCGCCCGCGACCTGCCCGAACGTCAGAAAACCCTGCGCGACACCATCGACTGGAGCTACGAACTGCTGGGCGCAGGGGAAAAATGCCTGTTTGAAATTGTGTCTGTTTTTTCCGGCAGCACCATCGAGGCCGTGGAAGCGGTGGTCGTTGCCACTGGAGATTTAGGTGAGAGCATCGAAGATATTGAAGGCGATCTGATCGCCCTGGTGGATAAAAGCCTGCTGCGCCTGTCGGAAGCGGATATGGGAGAACCCCGCCTGCAGATGCTGGTGACGATCAAGGAATACGCCGCAGAACGCCTGAGGGAAAAACCGGAATTAAATGCCGCCGTTTGCCGGGCGCACGCAGAATTTTTTGCCGGTTTTGTCCAGGAGCAGTGGCAGCGTATGGCCGGCCATCAGCGTGAGGCCGCCATGGATGCGATGACGGTTGAAGCCGAAAACCTGAGGATCGCCTGGCAGTACTGGGTGCAGGCCAGGGACCTGGAAGCCCTGCAGAAGATGGTCAACGGTCTTTGGCTGCTGTACGACCGCAAAGGCTGGTACCAGTCTGCAGTGGAGCTGACCGTGGACCTGCTTGACCTGCTCTCCGAGAAGCCTTCCTCCCCGGACCAAATCCAGCAGGAGATCATGCTGCAGACCAGCCTGGCAAGGGCGCTGCTGGCGATCAAAGGGCATACCGCCGAGGTGGAACAGGCATATACCCGCGCCCTGGAACTCAGTGAAGGGCAGGGAGAAATCCCCCAGCTGTTCCCGGTGCTGCGCGGTTTGGCCAGCTACTATACCTACCAGGCTGAATTCGAGAAAAGCGCCCAGACCGGCAGGCGCATCCTCGACCTGGCCGAGAGCCAGGATAATGACGCTCTCCGGGTACACGGCTATCTGGTGGTGGGGTCGAATATGGGGTTTGCGACCGATTTTCAGAAAGGGCTTGAATTATTGGAGCAGGGTATCGCCATCTTCGAGCGAGACCGGCATAATCTGCGGCCTTTCCAGTTGGGCAGTAACCCCGGGATTGTGTGCTATACCACCTCCGCCTTCTTTTTATGGTACCTGGGCTATTCAGACCAGGCGGTGGAGCGCGCCAATAAAGCTATTGAAATCGCAAATCAGCTGAACCACCCATTCACATCCGCTTATGCCCTTTTCCATACGGCCAACCTGTATATGTGGAGGGGAGAGCTGCCCCAGACGCTGGCACATGCCCAGGCGATGTGGTTGATTGCCAAAGAACATGGCTTTCAGATCTGGGAAACGCTCGCTACGGTCCTGATCGGAACCACCAAAGCCCTGATGGGGCAGGCTGAAGAGGGACAGGCAGAAGTCGAACAGGGGTTTGCCCGATACCAGGGGTTAAACAGCCCGCCTGTGTTTTTTCCCGCGTTGACCTTGCTGCGCGCATTATCCTTTGCCCAGATCGGGCAGCCGGAAATAGGCCTGGAATTGCTGAATGAGCAATTGGATATCAACGATCAGCGGCGCTTGCATCGCGATCTGCTCCCCTTGCAGTTGATGAAGGCTGACCTGCTGATGAATAAACTGCCCGAGAAAGCAACTGAAATTTATCAGGAAGTCCTGGAAGACAGCCAACACGCCGGAGATAAGATGTCGACTTTGCAGGCGACAACCCGCTTATGTGAGCTGGAGATTGCTGGCGGAACACCCGCCGGGAGCGGCCAGGCCCTGGCAGCGCTGTACGAAAGCTTCACCGAAGGATTTGAGACCATCGACCTGCAGCGCGCCAGAGCTGCTCTGGACGCATGGAGGAAATCCACGAACGCGTAAGGTAATCCCCCTGACAATAGAAAACGCCCCGAAAGATTTCGGGGCGTCTCACATAGCTTGGGATTTGGTCACTGTAAACTTTCTGCTGTAAACTGTCTGCTATTTACTATCACTCACTCCCTGTTGCGATCGGGTAACCAGCATCTTCCCAGGCGTATAAGCCGCCAAAGATGGCCGCAACGTTGTCATATCCGTTTTGCAATAAGAAAAATGCCGCACCGGCACTTGATTCCTCGTTCGGTCAGGTGCAGTACAGGTAGACCATCTGATCCTGGGGCAGCGATTGGTATGCCGCTTCGAGTTCGTCCGCCGGCATGGAGATTGCCCCTGGAATATGCGCTTCCTGATAATATTCCAAATCCCGTACATCCACCACAATGGCAGTGCCCGCATCCAGGCCGGCCTGCACATCTGCCACATCAGCTCTGGGTACGGTCGGGTAGGGAATCTCGCTTACCTGTGTTGGCTGCTGAACGGCAGCAGTTGCCGTGGGGAGCGCGTCCGGCGTGCGGGAGGAGGTGATGCTCCAGATCCCGGCGATCAGCAGCAGCGCCCCGCCCACAACCAGGTACCACGGGAATCCAACCTGTGGTTTCCCGCTGGATTTTTTGCGGCGTGGTCTGGCGCTGGTATTCACCTGGGCCCCGCAGGAACTGCAAAATTGGGCGTTCTCTTTCAGCGGCTCCCCGCAGTTTGCACAAAATTGTTGGGTCATATACTTTCCTTTTTTGATCGCTTTGCTCTTTGCCTTTAAACGAACCCTTTCCTGACAAAGTTTTTATACCATCCTTTTTGCTCAGGCGAAACCCAATTTTCCGGAAGAGCGCGGCAATATCCGGGCTAATTTTAAAATTGCGTTAAGTTGGGTAAATTGTGGAATAAAGGGGTGGAGGTCAGGTCTCCTGATTTTTTAGGTAGAGGCCGCTTTTACGGCTCCCAATCGCGGTGGGCAATGTTTGCCGGGACAGGTGATTTCTTGCTCTCGAGTTCCATCATACGGTCTGCAAGCCACTGGAACCACTCAAAAATCGTTTCCCTTTCCATTTCCTGCCTCATGTCATTGACATACTGCTCAAGTTTTTGCCAGGAGAAACGGATCGGGCCGCTATAGGCGTGGTCTACCATCTCAATATCCACCTCATGGTGGAATAACAGAATTCCGATGGTTTCCCAGGTGCTCATTACCAGCCCGAGCAACCGGGCTTCGTCTCCAACCAGCTTGTCGATCTCTTTTTTTGAAAGCCCGTTTGGCAGCCCCATGATGATCCAGACGCCATCGATAAATTCCTTTGTCTGAAAAGAGTTCAATAAGTAGATCGCCGATTCCCTCTTTCTGGATGAGTGGTATTGGCGCAGCTGAAGCAAACCGAAAATAACCCCAATGATCACTGCGGTTGTTGAGATAATATCGAAAATTTGGGATAGTTCCATGGTTAAATTCACTCCGGCTGGAATGAGCCAATCTCATCCCGGACGGTAAGTTGGTTTGCAAGTAATCAGGCGTTTTATCTTGCGCCTAGCTTGCTTCCAATACCTGTTTTAATCTGTCTGCGTCCGAATCCATTTGCTTTTCAAATTGCTTTTTGAACATGCCTTCCGCCAGCGAGAAGAATCCACCGACTTCCGCCTGGCCGGCAATGGTCAGTTTTGTGCCGCCATCCTGAGATTCAAAGGTATAGAGATTTTCAAATGGAACTGGTCCTCCAGAGGATTTGACACTGGCGCTGTTGGGCGGGTTGTATCCTGTGACTTCGATTTCTGACTCTATTTCTTTCCCCAAAAACTTGAGCTTATAGCGCCAGACCGAGCCTACGTCGGATCCTCCGGATACCAGCTCGACCGACTCAATCATTTTTTGCCATTTGGCGTCGTTATTAAAGTTTGTGACGTAGTCAAAAACCTCTTGCCGGGGCCGGTTGATGAATAAGGTTTTTTCAAAATTGATCATTCGATTTTCTCCTTTTACTGCGGTAACATGCTCAAACCAGGTGAAGGATTTCAGCGGAGAGTGGCGGTTTGAATAGTTTGATTTGCCTGTCAAGAAGAGTGTCCGCAGCAGTTGATTCCCCCAACAGGAAAACGATAATTTCGGACAATAACGACAGTAATAGGCTGATAAATTATAGCATGATTTATCTGAGATTAATGTTGTGGTTTGCCGGGGAAAATTACCAAAAATTATTAAAAGTTTAGCATCTTGCAAATCAAAATAAGATATAATACATCTACATTGTCTTATTATTTGAGACCTAGATGCATCGCTCTTTTTCGGGGGAACTGAAACTTTTCAAGAACTTGGCCATCAGAGGGTGGTTGTCTCTTTTGTTACCAGATTGAGACGCACTCAACATATGCACACATCATGATAAGGGGATGAACCATTTTTCTACATTGACCAGTAGTGTTCCACTAGGATAATTTATCAAAAGTCTCTCTTCCGTTCGGGAAGTGCAGACCCCTTCACTAATCGTTTTATGCAAAGAAACATAAAACGAATAATCTGCCGTCAGGAGGCGCAAATGAATGGAATAAGAAAATTATTAGTGGGGATATTGGGGGTAATCATGCTTGGCATCTTGGTCAG
>QKGK01000461.1 GCA_003250455.1 Chloroflexota bacterium
GACCGGTGTACAGCCAGTTGTTGGCATTATCCGGCTGAAGCGGCTGGGAAACGGAAATGAACATATTCTCCAGGTCGGAGAGCAAGTCCCAGCCGAGCGCCTGGTTGGTGCGGTCTTTGAGGGCGTAGAAGGGTTCTACGGCCAGGGCGTTCAGCCCGGCATGTGGGGCAGTGATATCCGGGAGGTCGATCAAGTTCTGGCGTCCGAATAAGGCCCCGGTGCTGGGGACCAGTCTGTCCAGCCAGGGGGTTTGGGGTGTTGCCAGGGCAGCCCGGGCTATCGGTGCGGGTAGTGTGCCGGGGAGCTGGTTTTCCCCCCAACTGATCTCGTTTATCTGTCCTTCGATCAGGGTGGGGAGGAGTGCAAAATGCCCGTCCTGGGCCGCCTGGATGGCGAGGAAGTTCTGGTCGGGGGTGCGCTGAATGGATAGCAGGTAGGTGCCCGTGGGGTCCCATTGGGCATCGCTGCCGGTGATCGTGGGTTCAGCGGTGGCGGCTTCGGCTTCCGGGTAGCCGGAGAGATAAAGCACATCTTCTCCCTGGTAGGCGGAAGTCCAGCCCAGAACGCCATCCGGCGACCAGAGCGGGTTGCGTTGTCCGGCGGTATGGTTGTTGGTGTAGTTTAGAGGTGCGGCAAGGCTGCTGTCGGTTCCCTCTGTGTCCAGGAGGAAGATGTCCTGCGTGCCAGAGCGGGTGGAGGTGAAGGCCAGCAAGGTGCTGTTGGCGCGCCACACCGGGGTGAAATCCGCTGCCGGGTTGGTGGTGACGCGCACTTCGTCGATGCCCTCAATGACCGGCTTGATGTAAATATCCAGGTTCTCCCCAGCGTATTTCTCATAGGCCAGCCACAGTCCATCGGAAGACCAGGAAGGGTGCCCGTTGAAGGCCAGGTCATCGGTGATCTGGATGAGGTCGCCGGTTGCCAGCGTCAGCAGGTAGATATCCCACTGGCCACCGCGGTTGGAGCTGAACGCGATCTGGCTGCCATCCGGGCTGACGGCAGGGAAGCGGTCGTCCCAATCGCCATAGGTCAGGCGGGTGAGCGGCAGGGTCTCCGGGTGGTAGGCAAACAGATGGCTGTAGCCTGCTTCAGTGGTGGATAGGTAGATCATCCCCGGTAAAGTGCCGTCCTGCAGGGAGGGGAGAGTCAATGGTGCGCCAGCCGCTTTTGTGGGGGTGGGCAGGACATCGGCCGCTGGTTCCGGGGTGGCGGTTGGGGTTGATTCAGTGTCTTCTGCGGTCACTGCTGTTGGCATAGGTGGAATTATGGTATCCAGGTAGCCCGCCTGCCAGGCGAAATAGCCAATGGCAGCGAGAATCAAAACCAGGAAAAAAATGAATCCCGCCGGAGAGAACGAGATGCGGCGTTTTGGCTTGCCGTTTTTGGGGGAATTGTTTGCAGCGCTCATTGTTTGGATTAAACCATAAAACCCCAAATTGGGCAGGCACAGCGAGCGGCGAACTGGGTTAAACGTTCAGGCCAGCATTATGCTGGCCTGAAATCACATTGTTGCTGCGCCCTGTTGTAATGACGAGCAGCAACTACCATTCTGGCGGCGCGGGGATCACCGAAGGGTCGGCCTGGATCAATTCGATCTGTGTGACTACGATCTGGACGGCGTTCCAGTCCATCCGGCCGGCGTAGACTTCGCCCCAGATGCGGATCGGCTGACCGGTATCCCGCAAGTCTTCCAACTGTTGGCGCAAGGTATCATCCATGCTGTCGATGCCATATTGGAAGGGGATTGCTCCCAGCAGGGTAAAGTAATCGTCGCCGCCGGAGTGTGGTTCAGGGGAGGTGCTGTAGATCACGCCTTCCCAGGCTTCCACCGGGTCTACCGGGAAGTCACCGGGGCCGTCCACCCGCATGGATGTGACCGTCAGCAGGCATGCGTCCAGGCTTGGGCAATCCAGGTGCCCCCAGAAGTTGGCATGGTTGGAAGGTGCGGCTTTATCCCGGATGGAAGCGATCTGATCTTCAATCTCACCGGTCT
>QKGK01000251.1 GCA_003250455.1 Chloroflexota bacterium
GACATTGATTGCCATGACCATGTTTGCCCCCTGGTTCAGCGCGGTCTTCGACCGCAATATCCTCACGGGCGATTTTATCCCCCTGCTGTATTTTATTTTTTCCATCCTCCTGTCTGCCCTGTTCCTGACGGTATGGGAGACGGTGGTCGTTGCGCTCGTGCAGTACCTGCTGCTGGTGTATGTACTCTTCAGCACCGGGCTGCACACCATCCTCAATGCGCCCGGGTTGCTTATTTTTGTGTTTCTGCTGGGAATGTTTGTTGTCATCCTCAACCATGTGCGCGAAGCGAATCTAAACCAACTGGTTGAGCAGGCCCTTCAGCTGGAGAAAAGCCGCCAAAATCTGAAACAGCAGACTGTCCTGGATCCGCTCACCGGACTGTACAACAGCCCATACCTGGACACGCTGATGGAAGAAGAACTGCGCTTTGCCGAAGAGAATGGCACCTCGCTTGGGTTCCTGATGCTGGATATAGACCATTTCCAGCAGATCAACGATACCTACGGGCACGATGTGGGCGACCGTGTCTTGCGAGAGATTGCGCAGGCAATTTCCAGCAGCATCCGCCAGACAGATTATCTGGTCCGCTACGGCGGAGATGAGCTGGTTTTGGTGATGCCTGGCGCCCCCTTTGATGTGGCCCAACGCCGGGCAGAACAATTCCGCAAGACCATCGAGAAGATCGTCATCCCTCTGGAGGGGCAGGTGGTCGATTCGGTGACCATTTCCATTGGGCTGGCTGCCTATCCCAACCACGGGATGACCCAGGGGGCGCTGTCACGGTCTGCGGAACAGGCGCTGGCGCAGGCCAAAGCCTCCGGGCGCAACCGGGTGATGGTGGCAAAATAGGCTGTTCCTGGTTCCGGGGGACAAATTCAACCTTTTTTCTAATCTTCCTCATATTTGACTTCTCTCCCGCTTGGCAGTACACTCCTTTTTATGTCTTGGCGCAGACGGTTCAAATACCTGGTTCAATTCATCTTTTACGCCCTCGTCTTTATGTATTACCTGGGCCCGGCCAGCGTGCCGCCCAGTGATCCGATCGCCCAGGTGCGGGCCTATACCCGCGCGGTGGAATTTGATTATGTCGATTGGACGATCAAGGCGCTGGTGGAAAAGCTCACCCGCATGCCGCTGGATACGATAGACTACCTGCGCACCGCCGACCAGCGCCAGGTGGTGCTGGACTATATCGGCCTGATCGGGCAAATCCAGCAAGCCGAGTCGCAGCTCACCCTGATCTATGCCGACCCGGCGATCGAAGACCCTGAAACGCAGGCTGCCCCGGTGCGCCAGCAGCTGGAGGAATTCTACGCCCAGCGCGATCTGTCTGCGCCTTTGGCGGAGGCGATCCTGCAGGAGATGGTCTCCACCACAGCGTCAGAGATGGGTTTCACCGTGGGCGGGCAGCCGGTCCCTCCGCTGATGTATCACAGCACGCCGCTCCCCTGGGCGCTGATCGTCTCTCCGCGCGAATCCATCGAGCAGGAGGCCAATATCTCGCTGGAGACCTCCCTGACGGTGGAAGACCATATCCTGCTGGAAGATGAGATTGCCGCCGGGCTGGATGTTTCCACCCTGGTGGTGCCGGTGGGCGGGGTAGGCACCTACCCAACGATGGTAGCCCAGACCACCAACCTCAACTGGCTGACGACTGTGATTGCCCACGAGTGGATCCACAATTACCTGACCCTGCGCCCGCTTGGGGTGCGCTATGGCCAGTCGCCCGAACTGCGCACAATCAACGAGACCACCTCCAGTATTGCCGGGGACGAGATCGGGGCAGCGGTGATCGAAGCCTTCTTCCCGGAACTGGTCCCGCCGCCCCCGGTTGAGGAAACCGAAGACACAACGGAAGAAGAACCTGCGGCAGAGCCGGAAACGCCGGTCTTCGACTTCCGCGCGGAGATGCACGAAACCCGCGTGACGACCGATGCCCTGCTGGCTGAGGGCAAGGTGGAAGAAGCCGAAAGCTATATGGAAGCGCGCCGCCAGTTCCTCTGGGATCATGGCTACCGTATCCGCAAGCTGAACCAGGCCTACTTCGCCTTTTATGGGGCCTATGCCGACCAGCCGATCGGCTCTGCCGGGGAAGACCCGGTAGGGGCAGCGGTGCGCCAGCTGCGCGCCGAATCGGATACGCTGATCACATTTGTGCGCACAATTTCGGCGGTCAAGTCGTTTGCACAACTGCAAGGTTTGCTGTCTCCCTGAGAGGGGACGGGGGTAAAATTACTGGTAGAATACTTACCTGTCTGATAGGACAAAAGGTTAACAAATGAGAAAATTTAGCACGATTTTTATTTTGATGATTGCTCTCTTGCTGCTGGCGGCTTGCGGTGGGAATAACAGCCAGGCCAACACTCCCACGCAAAGCGCCGGTAATGACAGCGGCGAAGAGATTATGGATACCGGTGGTGAGCCGGCCACCTGTACCGCCCAGGCGCAAGCGCTGCCCGATTTGGTGCGTGAGACAGATTTCCCCACCGGCGCGTTGGAAGACTATTCGATCACCGTGGTGATGTACAGCGATTTTGCCTGTGAGGCCTGTGCGACCATGGGAGAGGTGATCGCGACAGCGATGCAGCTTTATCCCAATGATATCCGTGTGGTGTACCGCTTTTTCCCGGTTTTGCACGGTGATAATGATAACGGCGTAGTGGCAGCTAAAGCAGCTGAAGCAGCCGGATTGCAGGGTAAGTTCTGGGAAATGCACAACCTGCTCTTCACTACGCGGGAAACATGGGTGGATATGCCCTCTTCGGACTTCGCCAACTTTGTTTGGACGAATGTTTCAGAGTTGGGGCTGGATATGGAACAATTTAACGAAGACGTGAACAGTGACGCAATCAACGAGCAGATTGCTGCCGACTATAATGAAGCCTTGAATTATGCAGAAGAACCGCCCGTGGTATTGGTAAATGGCTCCGCAACCCCGATCTATATTTCTACGGTTGGCGATTTCTTCGTCTGGCTGGAAACGCTGATGATCCCCTACGGCAGGCACATCAAAGACCAGCAGTTCTCGGAATGTCCGCCGATGACGGTAGACCCGGGGAAAGACTATACCGCCACCCTGCATACCGAAAAAGGCGATGTTGTATTGGCGCTGTACCCGGATGTGGCCCCGATGGCCGTCAACAGCTTTGTATTCCTGGCCGAAAATGACTATTACGACAATACGCCTTTCTATGCGGTGATCGAAGGATTCGTTGTCCAGGCGGGGGACCCATCGGGAACCGGATGGGGTACGCCGGGCTATCTCTTTGGGCTGGAAACTTCTCCAGACCTGACCTTTGAACGCCCCTATATGGTAGCGATGGCCAACAGCGGCCAGGATACCAGCAACAGCCAGTTCTTTATCAATTTCAGCCCGCTGACCTATCTGAACGGAAAATATACCATCTTTGGAGAAGTGCTGGACGGTGTGGATGTGTTAAAGAGCCTCACTTCCAGAGACCCGGAAAAAAATCCTCTGATTCCTTTTAACGACTATATACTCGATGTCACCATCGAAGAAAAATGAGTGATCTAACCCTTTCGACTCCCCCCGACCGAACACCGTTCCATTGGCCATCATTTTTTATGGTGGTGCTGGGAATGGGGGGAGTCCTGATCTTCCTGGGGGTCGCCGGAGCAGGATTACTGGGCGGATTTTATAGCCTGATCAGCCCGGCGACTGGTACGGAGAATTCCCCTCAACTGTTTTCCTATACCGTGGGAGGGGTTTTCCTCAGTGTGCTGTTGATGCCTTCCATTGTGCTGGGCATCCGGAGGTTGAGCGGGCGCACGGAGGAAGCTGCTCTCCCCTTCTGGGGACGGGTCTTCCGGGCACTGCATCCCAAAAAATTGATCTGGCTGTATCCTCTGGTGATGCTGATCGGGTGGTGGGTCAACCGCTTCCCGGCGGTCAATTGGCTGCTGATGCCGCTGCTGAACATGTTTGCGCTGGCGCTCCCGGCATCCTGGCTGCTGTGGGTGGGGATACGCGGTTTTGAACCTCGATCGGCAAAGCGAAAGTGGAGCGCATTGGGGCTGGGGCTGACCATCGGCCCGTGGATGATCTTTGTGCTGGAAATTCTGGGGATGGTCCTGATCCTCTTTGGGGGAATCATGTTCCTGGCAGCCACCCCTGCGGGTCAGGAGATTTTAAATCTGCTTCAAACGTCAGGTGTTACCGGGGGAATCCCTGACGAGGAAATTGCCAGGCTGCTGCAAAATCCGCTGGTGATCGGCGTTTTGCTGGCCTTTATCTCCGGCATTGTACCTGTTGTGGAGGAAGTGCTTAAGCCGGTGGCAGTGTGGGTGCTGTGGGGGCGCGACCTCACCCTGCAGGACGGCTGGGCGCTGGGGCTGCTGAGCGGGGGCGGCTTTGCGCTTTTGGAGAATTTTGGCAATGTGTCGGTTGGCGAGGGCTGGACGTTTGTCGCCCTGGCACGTGCCGGGGCCACCGCCTTGCATATGTTCAATACCGGACTTATCGGGTATACTTTTGTGTTAGCGCGTCAGAAGAAACGTATTTTACCGCCCATCATAGCATTGGTGTTCGCCATTCTGGTGCATGCCGCCTGGAATGCGGTGACGGTGTTTGCCACGGTGGAGTCTCTCCGTTCTGCCGCAGACACAGCCGCTTGGCCAACCGTGTTCATCCTGATGATGGTGGGGATGTCGATCTCGCTGATGACGGGGATTTTCCTCATCAACCGGAGGCTGACACGATCCGCTGAAGAAGCGGGGATTTTTGACGAGGCAACCAACCTTCCGGCGGATTCATCGCCAGAGAATTTATAAAGGGAGTAACTCAGATCTATGGACCTGATTTTACAGCTTGTTGACTTTATCTTACATATTGATGTCCATCTTGAAAGTATTATCACGACATACGGCGCATGGACGTATGGGATCCTGTTCGGGATCATCTTTGCCGAGACCGGTTTTGTGGTCACGCCGTTTTTACCCGGCGATTCGCTCATCTTTGCAGCGGCAGCTTTTGCTGCCCGCGATTGGCTGAACCCGTGGGCAATCTTTTTTACCGTTGCGACAGCCGGTGTGATTGGCGATGCAGTCAATTATTCCATCGGCCATTATATTGGGCCGCGGGTGTTCACCGAGGATGTGCGCTTCCTGAAGCGGGAATATCTGGATAAGGCGCACGACTTCTTTGAAAAATACGGCGGAAAGGCAGTCATCCTGGCGCGCTTTATGCCGATCGTGCGTACCTTTGTCCCCTTTGTAGCCGGGGCCGGGGCGATGACCTATCACCGGTTCTTCGTTTATAACGTGGTCGGAGCGGTCTCCTGGGTGGGGCTGTTCACCATGTTGGGATATTTCTTTGGCAATATCCCCGCGGTGGAGGAGCATTTCTCCATTGTGGTGATCGCCATCATTATCCTTTCGATCATGCCGCCGATCATAGAGGCCTTGCGCGAACGCAAGAAAGCCAAACTGGAAACTGCAAAGAGCAGTGTAGATTAAGGCACATTGGACACGCTAACCGGGAGGCATCCGTATGGATGCCTCTTTTTTATAAGCATCACGAAACATCCGCCGAACAGGCAAAAAGGGGCAGTCAAATCCCTGAGTAAAGAGCAACCACACCAAAATTGGCTGCTGAAATTTTAGCTTTGGTTGCCCTACCCAAATTTTTCTGGTGGATTCCTCGCCGCCGCCTGAAGGCTTCAGGCTGGGAACAATAGCGCGGGGAAGGAAATCTGCTTGGTTCCATTTATGGTCAGAAAAGTGCTCAAATTTTAGATTCGGTACCATTCTCCTGCACAGGCGGAAATCCAGAGGTGAGAGAGGAAGCTGTGCAAATATCGTAAATTATGGATAAGGGAATCTATTTTTTGGCAACCCCCTTCCCATCGGCCAAAGATCGTAAAAAAAGGGGGTTGCTCAAATCCAATGCAATTCGCAAAATGTTGCAGACTGTTGAAAAAAGAGTCATGGATGGATAAGAAAAACTTATTTCCGTTTAGAACTCTGGTGTAATTGATACAGTGATTTCAGTTAAATGCGGTAACTCTTTCAGCAAAGCTTCGTCAATTTTATTTCTAACATCGCGAATATTTGCAAATTCATAAGCCGGATCAACAGTGATACAACTCTCCAGGTGTAAACTGTGTCCTACCCAGCGCATGCGCACATAATTAATTGTTTGCACTGCTGGATGGCTCCGAATTGCTGACTCGGCATGCTCCAACAAGTGGGGGTCCACAGCATCCATCAGTCGATACCACATCGCGATGATGGCATCCCGAGTGATGAAGACGATCGCTGTACCAATGATCAAGGCAAAGATTGGGTCAAGGATGGGCACATTCAGCCAGCTGCCAAAAACCGCAGGTAAAACAGCCAGAGAAGTAAGTCCATCTACGCGTGCATGACGGCCATCTGTGATCATCGCCTCAGACCCGATTTGCTTCCCAACTCTGATCTGAAGTACTGCTACTGCCTCGTTTCCAATAAAACCAATGATTGCAGCCGCGATGACCCATCCACCAAAAGCAATCGGCTGCGGATTGATGAGCTTTGAGACAGCTTCGTAAAGGATATATCCTGCGCTAAATCCGATAGATAGGACGATAAATAAGCCTGCTATATCTTCAGCCCGCCCAAATCCATAGGAGTAGCGTTTCGTTGCTGCTCGTCTGGCTAAAACAAAAGCAATCCACAACGGGATCGAATTCAGCGCATCCCCAAAATTGTGGACGGTGTCCGCAAGCAGAGCCACACTCCCGCTGAAGAAATAGATGGCTGCTTGCAAGACTGTTGTAATGGCAAGCAGGGCTAATGCTTGTTTAACGGTCTTAATCCCTAATTCGTTGTTGAAGATCGCATCTTGCTTGCCTGGAAGATCATGGCTGTGCCCATATCCGGGCAGATGTAAGGCCATTGCGATTTTTTCCCACCAGCTATCCCCGTGATGATGGTGGTCATGATGGTCGTGGTCGTGATGATGTTCAGCTTCCATGTATAAAAATCTCCTTTGTGCCAGATAGCACGGAGTATAATATGATTCTTAAAGGTATTTAGCTATTGCAAAAATATGTAATAAATTGGTATTAAATTATGACCCACGACAAAATCAATTACATAGAGATATTCCATGAAAAAGGGTACCGCCTGACCCGACAGAGGCAAGCTGTTTTGGACGCTCTTTGTCAGGCGGATGGACATGCCACAATTGGCGAAATTTATTATCTGGCAAAAATACTCGATTCAAAAATAGACCGATCAACAGTCTATCGAGCACTGGATGCCTTCACCCAGTTAGGTTTAGCCATCAGTGGAGAAGATGCCAAAGGGGAACGTATTTATGAGTTGATCAAAGAGCAGCATCATCACCATTTGATCTGTTCAGAATGTGGAAATGACATTGAAGTAGAAAACCAGGTTGTTGAAGATTTTTATCAACAGCTTCAAGATTTGTATAAGTATGAAATCAAAATGGATCACCTCATCGTTTTCGGAATTTGTCCAGGCTGTCTTAAATAATCCACCAACTTTCATCACCAATAATTTAGAGAAAACATAGTTCATTCATCTATCAAAAGGATCGATTTCCAAGCTCTTATTTTGGTTCTGCAAAATGCTGTTCTGGTACCGGGGGAATCCGAGCAAAAAAAATTGTGCGTGTTACTGACTCCGCCTTTCACAATACCCATTCCCCCAAAACCGAATAAAATGT
>QKGK01000178.1 GCA_003250455.1 Chloroflexota bacterium
ACGCCATCTGCCAGCACCATTTGCACGAATTTGCCCGCATTTTGCAGGGCCAGACCCAAACCCAAAACCGAGCCGATGGCGTCACCGTCGGGGCGGGTGTGCGAACAAATCATCACCCGGGCGGCTTGTTTGAGCCGGAGACGAGCCTGTTCTACCAGTTCTTTATTCATCCTCACCGTTGTCTGGTTCGTCATCTTTGTGTAGGGAGGCAATCAGTTTGTCGATCCGGTCTGCGTTTTCGGGGAGCGGGTCCCAGTTGAAGCGCAGCTGGGGAAAGGAACGCAGGTCGAGGCGGTGAGCCAGCTGGCTGCGGAGAAATCCGGCAGCGCTGCGGAAGCCTTCCAGGATCTCTTCGCTGCGTTCTGTCCCTTCCAGAGCAGAAACGAAGATATTGGCAAAGGCCAGTTCCCGGTCTACTTTCACATAGGTGATATAGACACCCGAAAGCCGGGGGTCACTGACATCAAAGATCAGCAAAGTGGAAAGCTCTTCCTGGATGCGTTGGGCAACGCGGTTTGCTCTTCCTTGTGAGGCCATGTATTGGCACCTTTCTTTCTATCAGCTTGCCTGGACAAATTCGCGGGTGACACATTCGAGGATATCGCCTTCCAGGAAGGTGTCGAAGCCGCGCAAGCCGATCCCGCATTCAAAGCCGCTGCGCACTTCGCGCACATCGTCTTTTTCGTGTTTTAGGGAGCTGATGTCGCCTTCGTAAATGATGGAGCTGTTGCGCACCACCCGAATCTGGGCATTGCGCTTGATCTCGCCATCCAACACCCGGCAGCCGGCAATATTGCCGATCTTGGGGATCTTGAAGACGGCCCGCACCTGGGCTTTGCCGATCACGGTGGTGACTTCCTCAGGGGCAAGCATACCCTTGAGCGCTTTTTCAACGTCTTCTGTCAGGCGGTAGATGATGTTGTAGAAGCGGATGGAAACGCCTTCCCGGTCTGCAGTGACGCGGGCGGCTTCATCTGCCTGCACGTTGAAACCCATCACAATGGCCTGTGAAGCGGCGGCCAAGTCTACATCGCTTTCGCTGATGTTGCCGGTGGCAGAGTGGAGGATATTGACCCGGATCTTGCCTTCGTCATCGCTGGCGCTCATTTCCTGCAGAGAGGAGATGATCGGTTCCAGGGAGCCCTGCACGTCGGCCTTGATGATCAGCCGCAGCTCGCGCATCTGCCCTTCCTGGAAGCGTTCGAACATGTTTTCCAGGGTGACAGGGCGCTGCGTGCTTAGGGCGGCGTTCTTCATTTTTTCTTCGCGCTCGGCTACGATCACGCGGGCTTCTTTGTCGCTTTCCACCACGCGGATCAGGTCTCCGGCGGAGGGGACATCATTAAGGCCCATCACCGATACAGGGGTGGAGGGGCCGGCTTCTTCAATGTTGTTGCCCAGGAAGTCGAACATGGCGCGCACGCGCCCGTGGGACAGCCCGGCAATCAGGGTGTCGCCGACATGGAGGGTGCCGTTCTGCACCAGGATGGTGGCGATCACGCCTTTGGCCCGGTCGCGCTCGGCTTCGATGACGGTGCCGATGACTTTGCCTTCCGGGTTTGCCTGGATCTCGACGGAGTCGGAAACCAGCAAAATGGCTTCCAGCAGGTCTTCCAGGCCCAACTGCTCGGTGGCAGAGACGGGTACCACAATCGTATCGCCATCCCACTCGTCGGGGATCAGCCCCACTTCGGCCAGCTGCTGCTTGACCCGGTCGGGGTTGGCGTTCTGTTTGTCAATTTTGTTGAGCGCCACGATCATCGGCACTTTGGCCGCTTTGGCGTGGTTAAGGGCTTCTTTGGTCTGGGGCATCACGCCATCATCGGCGGCGACCACCAGGATGACCACATCGGCACCCTGGGCGCCGCGGGAACGCATCGCAGTGAAAGCGGCGTGGCCGGGGGTGTCCAGGAAGGTAATGATGCGGTCTTCGTGTTCGATCTGGTAGGCGCTGATGTGCTGGGTAATGCCGCCAAATTCT
>QKGK01000266.1 GCA_003250455.1 Chloroflexota bacterium
GCGGGGAGGCCGCTGGGCGTTGGCGGCACGGAGACCGCCCTGGTGGTCGTGTTCCTGGCGCTGTTTCCCACCTTTTCGGCCTTCCTCATCCAGATCAGGGCGCAGCAGTTCACCTCGCCGGTGAAGGTCTCACTGATCTTTGCCCTTGAACCGGTCTTTGCCGGCATCTTCGCCTGGACGCTTGGGGGAGAGGCGTTCATCCCGCTGCGCGCTTTCGGCGGCTTGCTCATCTTCCTGGCCATTGTGGTCAGCACGGTGCAGCCTAAAAAAGCTGCCTCCAGCGAGTCTTTGCCCAGCGGCAATTGACTCACCCCGCAATATCGCGTATCTTAAATATGGCGCTGCCGTTAAAAACCTCGATTTAACGGCTCTGAAGGAGACAAGATGGACTTTTCCGTTTTTCTTTCCCTGTACCTCCACGCTGGCGGGATCATCCTTGGGATGATGGCCCTGCTGTGGCTGCTCAGCCTGGCGCTGAAAGATTCCAGCATTGTCGATATTTTCTGGGGAGCGGGATTTGTCGTCAGCGGGTGGGTGTACTTTGCCCTTACTCCCAACGACTACCTGCCCCGCAAGGTGATCCTGATGGTTATCGTCACCCTTTGGGGGCTGCGCCTGACCGGGTACATCGGTTGGCGCAACATTGGTAAGGGGGAGGACTTTCGCTACCGGAAATGGCGGGAAGCGGCCGGGACCGCTTGGTGGTGGCGCAGCTTTTTCAAGGTCTTTGTACTGCAGGGCGCGCTGATGTGGCTGATCTCTGCGCCGCTGCTGGCCGCTCAGCTCGGCCCGGCGCGGGCACCGCTGACAATCTTTGACCTGCTGGGTGTGCTGATATGGGGGATCGGGTTCTACTTCGAGGGGGTGGGCGACGCCCAGCTGGCGCGCTTCAAACGCGACCCGGAAAACAAGGGCAAGCTGCTGACCACCGGCGTGTGGCGCTACACCCGCCACCCCAACTACTTTGGCGACGCCGCTCAGTGGTGGGGGTTCTACCTGATTGCGCTGTCCAACGGCGGCTGGTGGACGCTCTTCAGCCCGCTGATGATGACCTACCTGCTGCGCAGCGTCTCCGGCGTGACCATGCTGGAAAAAACCCTCAAGGACACCAAACCGGGCTACGCCGAATATGTCCGCAGCACCAACGCATTCTTTCCCTGGTTCCCAAAGAAGTAAAAACCCGATAAAAATCAGTAACCAGGCATAAAAATGGGGGAAAAGTGTCTGTATTGTTAACGTTTTGTTAAATATGTGAAATATTTCACAATTTGAGGTTGTCAAAATAAATAGATGAACGTATACTGCAACACTGTTGGCACCCCCCTTCGAGGGCCAGCGAAATTATGAAAAATGAACAAAGAATATTGGTGTTCTGAAAAAAATATCAAGCCGAAATGGCTCTAACAACAAAGGATTAACATCATGAAAACTCAAAACAAAGTCATCGTAGTGACCGGTGGAGGCAGTGGAATTGGGCGTGAGCTGGTTTTGCTCCTCCTGAATAAAGGTGCAAATGTTGCTGCCGTCGATATCAACCCCGACACATTGAACGAAACCCGTGAACTGGCAGGTGCCTACCAGGGCTACCTCTCCACCCACATCGTCAACATCGCAGATAAAGATGCGGTCGAAGCACTCCCGAAAGAGGTGATTGCCCAGCACGGCACTGTAGATGGCCTGATCAACAACGCCGGCATCATCCAGCCGTTCGTGCGCATCAAAGACCTGGACTACTCCGCCATCGAAAAAGTGATGGATGTCAATTTCTACGGCCTGCTGTACATGACCAAAAGCTTTTTGCCCTACCTGCTGGAGCGCCCCGAAGCGCACATTACCAATGTTTCCAGCATGGGCGGCTTCCTGCCCGTCCCCGGGCAGTCGATTTACGGGGCTGCCAAAGCGGCGGTAAAGCTGTTTACCGAAGGCTTGTACGCCGAATGCGCCGGAACCAATGTGCACGTCTCGGTGG
>QKGK01000056.1 GCA_003250455.1 Chloroflexota bacterium
GTTATACATCTTCGTGATCGAAGTATCAACAACCTACCCACTGGTGAATATGTCAAGGTTCGATGGAATGCAATCTTTAATATTATTTCTGCATTTGCGAATGGATATTCAAGGATAATTTTAGACAGGATAAAAAATTGGATTGGGAGGAGGGATTATGCCTAAAACGAAAATGGGAAAATGGTCGCTGGGACTGATTATTTTGATGCCTATATTGTTTGTGATTGCGACTTCGTTCATGAGCACATTTTATAAGTCGGTACAAGCGGGAGATACGGTGCTGGCAGATGTTGCTCAAAGGCCGGCGTTGGCACTTACGATGCTGGCTGGGGTGGTCTGCGGTGTTTCAGCATTTATTACCGGGTTGATCGCAATTATAAATTTCAAGGACCGGGGAATATTGGTGTTTGTCTCCACCATCATTGGGGCGGCGCCTACGTTATACATCATTGGTGAAGTGGTAACTGCAATTAGTTCAATTTGAAAACAATCAATCAAAACTGTACACTATTTTTCGGCCATAAATATTCAGGGTTACCGCTTGCTGCATTCAATATTTCAGCGCGGTAAAACACCCAGTCTACCTGTTAAACAGGAGGCTACTGACCACTTTTGCTGAATTTCAATTTCTTTAGACATGAAAAAACCACCTTTTGGCGTAATAAGGTGGTTCTGACGTACTGCTTTATTGAGCGGGTGACGGGATTCGAACCCGTGAATGGTAGCTTGGGAAGCTACTGCCTTACCACTTGGCTACACCCGCTTGGGTAGAAGGGATTATAGTCACCGATCCCCGCTCTGTCAAGAAGAGGGCTATATTCCCAGCCAGTTGGCGGCCGCCCGGGGAAGTTCTTCCAAACGCCCGACTTTTACGGTACAGGTTGGCAGCGAGTCGATGAACATGCGCCCATATTGTTTGGTTAGAACGCGCTTGTCGAAGATTGCCACCACGCCGTGGTCTTCATGGCTGCGGATGAGCCGACCAAACCCCTGCCGGAAGGTGAGGATTGCTTCGGGAATGGTGTATTGATAGAAGGGGTTCTCAAACGTTTCAGAGCGGGCAGCGATCACCGGGTCGGAGGGGACGGAGAAGGGTAGTTTGATGATCGCCAAAACCGACAAGGCTTCTCCCGGCACGTCAACGCCCTCCCAGAAAGCCCTGGTGCCCAGCAAGACGGCCTGGTCGGTGGTTCTGAATGATTCCAGCAGGGCATGGGGAGAAGCACCCTGTCCTTGCTCAAAGACCACGATACCATCTTCAGCCAAAGGTCCAGAAATGGCATGTGAGGTTTTCTGAAGCTGCTCGTAGCTGGTAAACAGTACCAACGCCCGCCCGCCTGTGGCTTTACATAGATTGATCAGCCCTCGCTCAACAGCCCGCTGGAAATTATTCCTGTCTGCCGGCTCGGGGATATTATCCGGAATGTAGAGCAAAGTCGATCGTTCAAAATCATAGGGAGAACCCAAAGATAAGGTGTCCGCATCAAAGGCGCTCAGCCTGTCCTGGATGTAATCAAATTCACCGTTGGTCGTCAGTGTCGCTGAAGTGACGATCACCGAAGATTTTTCATGCCAGAGATATTTTTCCATCAGGTGGCCGATATGGAGCGGCGCAGCTTCCAGGGTAACGGATTTGGCCTTGGGGGAGATCTCTGCCCAGTAAATCTGTTCGTCTTGTGGTTCAAATACCAGGGCGTTGATGTTGTTCTGGTATTCGACCAAACGGCGGAACACATTTACAATCCCGCTTTGGATATCTTCGATTTCTTCGCTGCCAGACTCCGCCATCTCGCTCAGGGCCTGTGCGACCTGCTCCAGGTGACCCAGCATGGGTTCCAGGTTTTGCAGGGCTTCTTCCCAGGCGTATTCCACATCAGACCATTCCGGCTGTGTGCGTGTTGCCGGGATGATGCGGACACGTTGGGAGTAATTCCCAATATTGCGTCCTTCGCGTTGATTTTCC
>QKGK01000092.1 GCA_003250455.1 Chloroflexota bacterium
ACGGATTGGCATAATTGTAGCAGTAGTAGGGCTTGTCTTGATAGTATTAGGATCCGTGGCTGTGGTGCGCCTGTACCGCAGCGCCGTTGAAGCCCCCGTGGAAGCAACCCCAGAAGCGGAAGTCGTTTCCGTCAGTGTTGTAGTGGCTGCCCGGGATATGACCCTCGGCACGCTCGTCACACAGGGGGACCTCACCACTATCGAAATCCCGGTGGAATTTTCCACACGTGGGTCAATTGAAACTGTCGAAGAAGCAGTAGATAAAATCCTCAAGGTGGATGTGATCCAGGGTGAGATGATCTTAAGCCACAACCTGGCAGACCCGACCAATGTCACCCATGATATTGCCTACGTGCTCAGCGAAACGCATGTGCTGTATGCCTTCCCGGCCGCCGACCTGATGAGCCGCTACAGCCTGATCAACCGCGGGGATATTGTGGACCTGTTTGCCACGATCTCTTCCACCATCGAGCGGGTCAACGACCAGGGTGAAACCGAGACCATCACGGAGCGATTAACCCTGGACGCCATGCAGCGGCTGAACATCACTGCACTGGTGGCGGATATTGTCACTGAGGATGCAACCACCTCGGCGGAAGGCGGCGTAGAAGCCAACTACCCGCGGCAAAATGTGAAAGTATATGCATACTTGCTGGCCTTGGATCCGCAGGACGCACTCATTCTGAAATATCTGGTGGACTCCGGTACCAATTTTGATATGGTGCTGCGAGCGCCGACTTCCACCGGCCAATTCAATCTCACACCAGTGACGGCTGAATATCTTACTGAACTATACGGCTTGGAAATTTTACCCTAAGGGAATTGAGGATCTGATTTATGGCTAATTCTGAACTACTTCGTATTCTGCCAATTACTTCCAATAACTTGGTAAAAGAATCGATCATTGCCGCACTGGAAACCGAAAGCAATTACTTCCTGCTGGATGCTGATGGGATCGAAGAAGACATCATGGACAGCATCTATGCCCTCCAGCCAGACTACATCCTGCTGGACTACGCCTATCAGGGAGCAGATGCCCTGGCCCTGATCGATGGCGTGACCATGCAGTTCCCTGAAATTGTGGTGGTAGTGATCCTGCCGCAAGACCAGATCACCGAGTCGAACAATGTCATTCTGGCCGGGGCGCGGGCGTTCCTGCTGCAGCCTTTTACCCAGATTGAACTGCTTTCCACACTGCAGCGGGTGAAAGAACTGATTGCCCGTACCGTGATTGTCCAGCCGGAGCCAACTTCATCGCAGCCGCTGATCAGCTCCCGCGGCACGTTTGTGGTCTTCAGCCCGCGTGGCGGGGCAGGCACGTCTTCCGTGGCGATCAACCTGGCCCTGGCAATGTTTGAAAAAATGGGTGAAGAAGTTCTGCTGATGGACGGCAAACTGCTCTTTGGGCATGTCGATGTGCTCCTGAACCTGAGGACCCAAAATTCGCTCACGGAACTTGTAGCCCATGCCGGTGCGCTGGACGAAAGTCTGATCCGGGATGTGATCTCCGACCATGTTTCCGGGCTGAAAGTTCTGCCCTCTCCGCTGACGATCTCGTCCGGGCAGGGTGTGCGCACCGATGACCTTTACAACCTGATGATGGAACTGCAAACCGTGTTCGGCACCATCATAGTAGACAGCGGCAACTTCCTGAATGAAAATGTGGTTACCTATATGGATGCCTCGAACAAGATCATCCTGGTGATCAACCCGGACATTGCATCCCTGCGCGATGCCAGCCAGTTCTTTGAGGTTTGCCGGCAGCTTTCATACCCCAAAGATAAGGTTCTGGTGGTGGTCAACCAGTTTGATCGCCGGGAAGGCCTCAGTCTGGACGATATTGAAAAATCGCTCCAGGTACGCGTGTTTGGCACCATTCCGTGGGACCGGAAAACAGCACTGAATGCCATCAATCGGGGAGTGCCAGTGGTGCTGCAGCGGCAAAATTCGGCGCTTCGCAAAGCGTATCAGGATCTGGGCAACCAAATGATCTCTATTCTGGAAAGAGGACCAAAAGAATCTGGCAGAAGGAATACTTCAGACGTATTGTCAAAATCCTCGAGATTAGGCTAATCAAGGGAAGGCTCTTGTGACGAACTCCCTGCTTTTAATTATTTTCGCAATCAGCGCGGGCGGAATCGTATTGCTCGCCGCTGTGATCTATTTGCTGGTTGGCCGCAGTGATGTTGGTGAACGGCTGAACCAATATGTCGATATATCGGCTACCTCGAGCCATGCAGGCAGGGACGCCCGATACGCACGGTTCAGCCGCTTCCGCTACAACCTCAATGTTACCTTGAGCATGTTCAACTCTGAAGAGTTTCAGCTGAAGCTCAACAGCGCCAACTGGCAGATGACGGTGATGGAATATCAGTTGATCCGCATCTCCAGCACGTTTGGCGCTTTTCTGCTGGGTTATCTTCTCGTGCGGAATTTTTATGCTGCCTTTGCCCTGGGTGCGATCGCGTTCATTATTCCGGGGGCGCTTTTATTCCGGGCTGTCCAGCGCCGTCAGCGCCAGTTCCAGGACCAATTGATCGATTCACTAACGCTGATCCGCGGGTCTGTGGCGGCAGGTTCCAGTTTCTTGCAGGCCCTTGATGTGGTGGTGGGGGAGATGACCCCGCCTACTTCGGAGGAATTCCGCCGGGTGCGCCGTGAAGTTGAACTGGGCTTACCGCTTAACCAGGCGCTTACCAACCTGGCAAACCGGATGGAAAGCGACGACTTGTATCTGGTGGTGTCTGCGGTGACGATCAACATGCAGATCGGTGGGAACCTGTCTGTGATCCTTGAATCGGTCATCGAGACGATCCGAAACCGGATCTATCTTTTTGCAGAGATCAGGGCCTTAACCTCTTATGCTACATATACCAGCTACCTTTTGAGTTTGCTGCCGTTCATCACGGCTTTGGTGTTGGTGTTCATCAGCCCAACCTATTTTGAACAGCTCATGCAGCCTGGTATTACCCGCTATATCCTCATCTATGCGCTCATCAGCCTGATTATGGGGAACATTGTTCTTCGCAGGGTGAGTAAGATTGAAGTATAAGAGATTTGCCTGAATAGGAAGAAGCCAATATGGACCTATTGACAATTGCCATCATTGCCGGATTAGTGTTTATCCTTTTGGGGATAACTTTTATTGCCTATGCTGCCAGCTTTATAGAGGCGCACCAGGTTTCACAGCGCATTCAAAAATTTGTGGTCGAGTCGACGGAAACAACCCGGCAGCCCGGTTTTACCAACCGGGAGGTGAACTTTACCCAATCGTTGTATCAGCGCGTCGTGGCGCCAGTGATGAATACCGTGTTATCCTATATTGGGCGCTATACGCCTGCATCCACATTGCAGGAAACCAGCAGGCAATTAATGTTAGCTGGCGAGTCCGGGATTAAAGCAACCCAGTATTTTGCATTCCGATTTTTATTTTTGGTGATCGGCGTTATTTTGGCTTTGTTGATGTACCGGTCCAATCCGATCCCCAAAACGCTGCTTTCTTCTTTCCTGGTGATCGTGGTGATGATCATTATCCCGATCTTATGGTTGAGATTGCGGGTAGCCCGAAGACAGGATAAAATACGGAAATCAATGCCAGATGCGTTGGATATGCTTTCTGTTTCGACGGCCGCCGGGTTGAGCTTTGACCAGGCTTTGTTGAAGGTAAGCCAATTTTTCAAGACACCAGCCGGGATAGAACTGGGAAGAGTGGTCTCGGAGATGGAAGTGGGAGTCTCCCGGCAGAGGGCGCTGCGCAATTTTGCCGATCGGGTCCAGATCTCTGAAGTTTCCAGCTTTACCGCTGTAATCATCCAATCGGAAGCATTGGGGATGAGTATCGCAGATGTGCTCCATTCCCAAGCTGAGCAAATGCGTATCCAAAGGCAGTACCGGGCAAAAGAAGAAGCCCAGAAGCTTCCGGTGAAGATGATGGTCCCGCTGGCGTTGATGATCTTACCCGCTTTGCTGGCAGTTTTGTTGGGGCCAACGATCCCGGCAATTTTGGAAATATTTTAGAGTTAAACTTCGTCTGTATATGAGGCGCGATTACCTGATTACAGTTCTGTAAATAAAGGCAATTGAATATGACAGAAGAGTTCGACAAAAACGAAGAAAATGAAATGGTGGAACCGGTTCCGGAAATGGTCGAGGAGCGAACGCGTCCTTTGCCGTATGCCCAGGACCCAGATTATCAGGCCTTGCTGCGAGATTACCAGAATGCAGATTGGGACGCATCTTTGGTTTCTGTGGAAAAACTGCTGAAAACTTACCCCGAAGACCCTGGCTTACTGGATTTTCAGCATGAGCTGCACATGCGTAACAGCCTTCTCCACCAAAGCCTGGAAGTTGAAGAGGAAGATAAACGCGAGCGGCGTAAAGAGCTTGGTAAAAAAGGACTGCTGATCTTCGGAGCGGTCGCTGTGGTCTTGGTTTTGGCATATTTGGGGTTCACCTGGTATCAAAATTCCCGAATGGCAGCCGCAGAAGAACGTGCCCGCATTGCGCTGGAACAAGAACTGTCTTCCAAATATGATATTGCACAAAGCTACCTGAATGGCGGACGTGCCTCTGATGCACTGGAAAATTTCCAGGAAATTGAAGACGAGTACCCTGGATACAGAGATGTTCCAGAGAAAATCGCCCAGGCTGAGGCATTGGTGGCTTTGGATGAAAAATACCAGGATGCTAAAAAACTTTACCAGGACGGAAATCTGGAACAAGCGCTGCAGGTTTTCAGGGAAGTAATGGCAGAGGACTCTAAATACGCTGACGCCTCTATCCTGGCAACCGAAATTGAAAATACGCTTCAGGTCAATGAGCTGATGGATGTAGCAGCTGCGGCGTTTGCCAATCTGGACTGGGCGGGTGTGGTGGCGACCCATGACCAGATCTTGGAGATCGATGCCAACGCGGATGTCTCCTCTTTGGATGTAGCACTGTTTACCAGTTATCTCAATCTGGTGATTGAAACAGCCAGCAAACCAGATGTGACTGTGGAAGAGGTCGATCTGGCCTATCAGTATTACCGGAAAGCGCTGGCAATCTTCCCGCAGGATAAGGATTTTGAGGCGGAACGAGCCGAACTGCAGCGAGTGGCTGTCAGCTTGCTGGCAAATGAATATTTGCTGTATGCCAAAGAACTGATCGAAACAGAAAACTATTCACAGGATGCCGTGGAGCAGGCGCTCACTTTCCTGAACCGGGCAAACAATATTGGATCGGGCACTCCGGCAATTACCTCGGAGATCAAAGTTTTGCAGCTTTATCTTTCTGCCCTGGAAGACTTCAACAACTATCGTTGGGATAGCGCGATAACCAGTCTGGAAGAGCTGAAACGCTCGGATGAAAATTACGCCAACGGGATGGTCTCCTATTTGCTGTACGAGGCCTATTTGGCGAGAGGTGCCGCGCTTGCGGACTTTGGCGAATATTCTACTGCCCGGACAGACCTTGATCAGGCTGAGATCCTGGCGCGGGGTACATATGGGAATACGATGCGCCTGTTTGCGGCAGAGCTTGAGATTGGGTCGAATTTACGACGGCTTTCTCTGACACAATTAGCGGCAGAATATTTGCGTTTCGCTGCAAACCAGGTGAATTTTGTTCGTAAACTTGGAACTGGCTTCCCGGAACGGTCGAATACTTTTGCTGAGGCAGAGGCTGAATATCTCTCAGGAGATTATTGGAATGCTTCCCGGCTGTATGAACTGGCGATGGAAGACACCAGTATGATTTATGATTATGTGCCAGTGACGATAGAACGCGGGGATATGATTGCACAAATTGCGTTCCAAAATGGTTCCTCCGTGGGTGCAATTTTGCAGTTCAACCCCCAGTTGGGAGATAACCTGATCGCTCGTTCTGAGATGGAGCTTCAGGTGCCGGTGTTGGCTGAGGATCAGAATTAACGGATTTATCAAAGTAAGGAGACAGGCATGTTTACAAATCGACCCGCAATGAAAAAAGAATATCGCTCCAGAGAAGAAGGCGATGCAATTTCTCCGGAGGGTTTGGAAGGTATCCGCGATAATTTGTATTTTGTCCGCGATTCCATCCAACGCCGCCTGCTTTCTGAATTTGAGGGCGAGGTCAATCAGGAAAACCGCGATCAGCTGCGGCAGATGATTGAAGTGTACTTCAACCAGCTGCTGGTCGAAGAGAACCTGCTGTATACCCGTGCCAACCGGCAGCGGCTGTTGGATTGGGTGATTTCCGATATTATTGGCTATGGCCCGCTGGAGCCGCTCCTGCAGGACAATGAAATTACTGAAATCATGGTCAACGGGCCATTTAAGGTGTTTGTGGAACGTTTTGGTAAGCTGGAAGAAACCAAAATAGCCTTTGAGGATGAGCCCCATTTGCGCCGGATCATTGACAGGATCGTGGCCCCAATTGGCCGCCGCGTGGACGAATCTTCCCCGATGGTGGATGCCCGTCTTCCCAGCGGCTACCGTGTCAATGCCACTATCCCGCCGCTCTCGCTGGAAGGCCCGCTGCTGACCATCCGTAAGTTTGCCACGATTCCCTACACCGCCCAGGACCTGATTGCCAATGGCACGCTGAATGCCCACCTGGTGAGCTTTTTGCAGGCTTGCTCCCAGGCGCGTGTCAATATGGTCATTTCCGGCGGTACCGGCAGCGGTAAAACCACTTTGCTGAACCTGGTCTCTGCTTTTATCCCGTCTAACGAGCGTGTGATCACGATTGAGGACGTGGCGGAACTGAAGCTCAACCAGGCCCATGTCATCCGCCTGGAAAAACGCCCGCCGAACATTGAAGGCAAAGGTGAGGTTACCATTCGCCAGCTGGTGGTCAATGCGCTGCGTATGCGCCCTGACCGCATCATCGTCGGTGAGGCCCGCTCGGGTGAGGCGCTGGACATGCTCCAGGCAATGAACACCGGCCACGCCGGTTCGATGACCACGATCCACTCCAACAGCCCGCGCGATACGCTGCGCAGAATTGAAACCATGGTGTTGATGGCCGGTGTGGACCTGCCCCTCCGGGCGATCCGCGAGCAGGTCTCCTCGGCGATCGAGCTGGTCATCCACCTGGACAGAATGCGTGATGGTACCCGTAAGGTCACGCATGTGACGGAAGTGCAGGGCATGGAAGGCGACACGATCGTCCTCCAGGATATCTTCCTGTTCGATCAAACCGGGTTCAAGAATGGACGCGTGGTCGGGAAGCTCAAATCCACCGGCCTGCGCCCCAGCTTTGCACACCGCTTTGAGGTGAACAACATCGTCCTGCCCGAGAATATCTACGAATCGGAAAATTAGGACATCACAGGAATCACTTAAATCAAAACTGCCGGAGCAATCTCCGGCAGTTTTTGTATATTAATGATTATTGTTACGCTCAATCACTCCACGATGACCATATCGCTGGCGCTGCGTCCAAAGACCTCGGGGGAGTACATTTCCTCGGCTTTGGCCGGCGGGACAACAAATGTGCCCGGCATGGTGGCTCTGGCTTCATAGGTGTATTCATACACGCCGTCCCACAGCAGGGTGGCGAATGCTTCCACGCGTTCGTCACGCAGGTTTTGGTGGTCGTACCAGGTCCACCTCATCAGTGGGGTCTTCCGGCACGGTCTCAGAGACGGCCAGCGCGGGGTTGATGACTTCCAGCCCGGCGGGTAAATGGTCTACCAGGGCGACATGGTAGCGGCGGTTGTCGGCCACCAGGGTCACTCGCACACGTACGCGGGCACCTGCCTTGATATGCCAGACGCCATCAGCATCCTGGTACACATCTTCGGGGTCGTCGACAGCCTCGTAGGTGCGCTGGACGACAAAGCCGACGTCCAGGGCATCCAGCTGCAGGTCCACCGGGGCGTAGCGCAGGCCCAGGCGGTAGTACAGGCGTCCATCCCCGTCCTTGGAGAGGATGATGTCCTGGTTCTCGCCGTCGGCAAACGCATCTGCCAGGTAGGACATGGGCACGTCCAGCTGGTAGCTGTCGGTGTTATACCCGGCAAAGCTGCTGCTGCCCAGGTAGTCTTCTCCCAGCCACATGCGGGCGACAAAGTCGGGTTCCACATTCTCATAGGTCTTGAAGTAGGTTTCGAGCGCCAGGAGGATGAAGACATTCTCCTGGGTGCTGTTCCAGTGACCTTGCTCGCGGTGGGCCAACAGCCCGTTGACGATCTTGGGGATCAGGTCGCTGTCCGGTGAGTCGGCGATGAGGGCATCCAGCAAGAGGGCATCGGTGCGCCGGTCGCTGTGCAGGAGCACATAGGCGTCATCATCGTAGCCGGTGGTGAAGTTTGCCGCGGCGGCGGTTTCGACCACCTGGTTGTTGATGTGGCGGCGGATGCTTTCAAGCTGGGTATCGTAGCTGTCGTAGCGGGTGAGCACCTGCCAGATCCAGGCGGTTGCGTCCAGCGGGAGATTTTCCACACCGGCATCCTGCAGCAGGCGGTTGGCCTTGGCGGGATCAGGGTCATCCATCTGCATGCGGACATATAGGGCGTAGGCGCTGATGGTCTGCTTGACCTGCTGGCTGTACCAGGAAGGGTAATACTGTTCGATGTTTTGCAGGTAAACGAGCACGGACTGCCACATCTGTTCGGGGACGGTGAAGCCCATGGTGCGGGCCCGCTGAAGGGACAGGGCAACGTGTACCGTGTTGAATGGGATGGACTCTTTTCCACGCCGCCAGTAGGGGAAGCCGCCGTCGTAGTTTTGCAGCTGCTGCAGCCGCTGGATATCCGTTTCCACCGAGGCTTCCATTTCCTTTGGGGTGGGCAATCCTTCAGCTTCAAAGGCGCTCAGCACATCCCGCAGGGAGGCGATTGCCAGGATTCGGGACGCCATTTGTTCGGAGCAGTCGAAGGGATAGGAAACCAGATACAGCACCGCATCGGTGAGCGCCTGGAGGGCCGTAGAGGAAGTGGTGATCTCCAGACCACCGTAGACCGGGATGACCCCTTCAGGGGCGGCCATCGGCTGGGAGATTGCACCGCTGTCCACCACGCCGTATGTGGCAAAGGCTTCGGTGGTGGCAGGCGTGTAGACGGGCAGGGAAATGTTGGCGGCATCGACTGAAGCGCCAGAGACGGCCGCGATCTGGACCTGGGCTGTTCCGGCGGACTGGGTGGTTCCGGGGAAGCGGACTTCCACCCGGTTGTTGGCCGGGACGGTAACCTGCACGCCAGTATCGCCGGTGAGTTCCAGGTTGCCTACCTGCGCCACCACCTGAACCTGCAAATCTTCATCGGTCTGGTTTTGCAGCACTACCGGGAGTTCGAACTGGTCGCCGTAGTTGAGGAAGCGGGATGCAGAAGGGCGCACCATCAGCGGGAGGCGGGCGGTCAGGCTGGATTCGCCGGAACCGAACTGCCTGCCGGAGCTATCCACCGCGACAACCATCACCCGGTAGCGGGTCAGGTTGTCGGGCAGGGATACTCTTACGGAAGCGGTGCCGTCGGCATCGGTGGTTACTTCTGGGGCAAACACGGCCAGCGGATTGAAGTTTGTGCGGATGGTGATGGGGGAGGTGGCCGCGTTCCCGCCTCCGGTAGTCGATTCGTCCGCCGAATCCATTTCCGCTGCTGGGGCTTCCATGGGCAAGGCTTCTTCCAACGTCATGCCATCATTCAGAGCTCCACTGAGCGTTTGGGTAGCATTCATGACCCTGACCTCACCAACTGCCTGGGTCAACTTTTCCGGATCGACTAGCACAATGCTGCTGCGCCCATAGTTGCTGCTAAGGTTGGAAGGGCGGGTGTAGTAGAAGGTGGTCAGCGGGTCGGCCAGCTGGTAGTTGGTGAGGGCTAAAATCGCTTCGTCTACCACAACGACGGCCAGTTCTGCGCCTTCCACCGGACGCCCCTTAGCATCTTTGAGGGTCAGGTCGATGACGGTATACTCGCCGGGCGGCCTTGAGGGCGGCGCTGAGGACGGATTTGAGGCGAGGGACGTCGAACGGTTTGAGGAGGTAA
>QKGK01000483.1 GCA_003250455.1 Chloroflexota bacterium
CTCTCCGGGAAGCTCGTACTCAGTTACCAGGTGTGTTTCTGAGGAACGTGCTCTCCACAAAATCGGCGATGGCGTTGACATCATTATGGTCCAATACGGATACCCCAACCGCTAATGGCTCGTCAGAAGCAACAGTCACCAATTATTCCTTTCCTGTGATCAGAAACCTTCGCCTTCCACCAGCCTGGCTGACCGGTGCAACCGGCATTTTTCTGCTTCGGGCGTTTCAAGTTCTCAATTCCCTCAGAGATAAAAAAACGCCAGGTGCAAAATATGCACCTGGCGGCGAGCAAGGAGGAGATTGGATGATCTCCTCCTGCTCAGTAGTGGTGTTGGTTATTTCAGAGTCTTATCCGCAATGGACACCCATGCAGAAGAGCCGGCATTGTTGAAAGCGGAGACCTGCATGAAGTACTTGGTGTTGGGGGCCAGCGGGTAGAACGTGTAGGTTTTGATATTGGGCCCAACGATGAAGGTCTGTACGCTCTGGCTGAAGTTTTTGTCAATGGCAATCTGAACGGTGAAGCCAGTCTCATTGCTGGAGTTGTCTGTCCAGGTGAGTGTCATGGAGGACAGGGTGGAAGAAGTCATCAGATTTGACGGAGCCGCGGGAGGTGTGCCAGTAGTGGTCGTCACCGCAATTGGCCCTGCCGGGAGAGAGTCGCCCACCGCATTGAAGGCAAACACCCGGTACATGTAGCCCGTTCCAGCAGATACTGTGGCATCGCTGAACGTGACCACATTCGCACCTGTTAGACCCACCTGGCCCCAGTTGGCACCATTGTCAGCACTGCGTTCAACTCGGAACCCGTCCTCATTGTTGGCGTTGTCCTTCCAGCCCAGGGTTACCTGTGCCGCACCAACAGAAGTTGCTGCCAGGTTTGTTGGGTCTGCAGGCACCACGTTGGGCACATCAGCCTGTACGCTGTTGGAGAAGATGGAGTTGCCGTTAGCGTTGAAAGCGTACACCTGGTACAGATAGCTGTTGCCGGGGATCACAGAAATGTCGCTAAAGGCAGCAACATCTGCAAGCGTCTGGCCGATCTGCTGCCAGGTCCCACCGCCATCAGAGCTGCGCTCGACGACGAACCCATCTTCATTGAGAGAGTTATCCGTCCATTCCAGGTCTACCTGCGATGGGGTGACAGCAGTTGTGATGAGTAGTGTAGGTGCTGCTGGCGGCACATCCGGTGTGGTCACTTGAGCAACATTGGAGAGCAATGAGAATGCACCCAGGTTGTAAGCATACACCCGGTATTGGTAGGTGCTGACCGGCGATACGCTCAAATCGCTGAAAGCTGTCACATTGGGAGCACCAGTGTCAACAACCAGGTTCCATGTCGCACCGAGATCATCGCTGCGTTCGATAACGAACCCATCTTCATTACCGGAGTTATCCGTCCAGGAAAGATCAACCTGTCCTGCCGAAATTGCGATGGCGGTCAGACCGCTGGGTGCTGCCACACCGCTGGCATCAGCGATGCTCACGTATGCAGATTTGGTGGTAACAACCGGGAAGGCCGGTGTACCCGCTACCAGCTGATTGATCGCCGGATCGGCATAGTCCCAGGTATCGCCAACAACATTCAGAGCGGCAACACGGTACTGGTCACCGGGCACGAAGGCCAGATCTGTGTAGCTAAGTGATCCACCAGCGATATTCGGTACGTTCAGAGGTCTCTCCTGCAGGTCCACCTCAGTCCAGACACCGCCTACCAATTTTTCGACAACGAAGGCTGTCTCGGTGATCGAGTCATCAACCCAGGAAAGTATTCCGGTAGTGCTGTCTAACGTCAACCCAATCGGCGCCTTAGGCGGCAAGGCCACCAACACCGGGTGCATCATATCCATCTCTTCGTGGGAGAGGATGTGGCAGTGGTAGACGTATTCCCAACCGAAGTTGACCAGGTGATTGAAGATATCGATCGGCTCTCCTTGCGGGCTGAACGAGACCAATGGTAAGCCTAGCGCATCAGCCTTGGTGGCACTTGCGATCTCTGCACCATCCGGAAGCATCGGACTGAGCTCACGCACGCTGTTGGGAACCTCAAAGGGCAGCCACGGGATGATCGGCCGCAGGGCAACGTAAGTGTCTTCCAGCGGGCTGATCCTGACCGTATCCTTCCACCCCAGTTCGTTCAGATCGGGAGGAATGATAATGTTATCCCAGGTGACCCGGTTCAAAACCTGCAGGTCATACAGGTGCCAGTGGATCGGGTGCGTGTCGACGCCGTTGTGTGTGATCTTCCAGATCTGCGTGCCGTCCGCCATGGCAATCCCGCTTACGGGCGTCATGGTGATGTCGTTCACAGGCAGGTTGCTGGCATCGATAACATCAACCGGCGAGTAGGTGTAAGGATATAGAAGGATATTCTGCAGACCTGGCGTGGCCGGGACTGCTTCAAGGCCCAGGTTGGCGGTCATTCTCCCGAATTCGTCAAAGCTGGCCGCGTTCATTTCATCGTGGATCGCCTTGGGCTCCAGTGGTATCGAAACTTTATTCCCTGACAGGGTATCGAAGGTGAACATGTCACCTCCCTGCTCGGAGATGCGGGCAAAGCCGTCGCATTTGGCAGTGGGGTTGCTGGGTGAGTTGCACCACCCAGCGCTGGCAAAGCTGGTGCCGTAAGCCGAGTTGTAGGCTGCCTGCCCAACAATGATCGGGTGCTGGCCTTCCTCGAAGACACCGCT
Organism: Chloroflexota bacterium; assembly: GCA_003250455.1. Taxonomy (GTDB): domain Bacteria; phylum Chloroflexota; class Anaerolineae; order Anaerolineales; family UBA11579; genus UBA11579. Next base: position 2,692 of record QKGK01000483.1, read on the forward strand.
GCCATCCGCCTGGTGACGGAACGCTGCTTTTAGAGCATTTAAGTCAAATGCTGGGGACGAACCGGCATTGATCTTGACCTGCATGATCGTGCGGGTGTTCGGACCATAACCGGGGAGAATGGTGGGCGCACCTACCGGGCTGAGATCCGGGGCGCCAGTGTAGTAGTCGTAGCTTGAAACACGGGCCGGAAAAGCTGCCGGGGCATCATTGTAGAGGATCAGTGTCTGCCCAGCGTACTGCGAAAAGTCCACGATCACGTCGGCGCGTTCAGCGGGTGCTACCAGCAGGGAGTGTTGGTCCACATTGCCCACGTCGAAACGGGTCGGGTCCGTGATCCAGGTGATCGGCTGATTGGGGATCACCACCGGGGCCGGCAGGAAGCCGCCTTCGGAACCGATCTGGATCCAGCTGGGGCCCACCGGGCTGAGGTTGGTATCAGGGGTCGGGAAGATGTTCGGGTCAAGCTGTGCTGCGGCAACTTCGCTCGCTTTCAATGCCACTTCGGTGCCGGTAGCATCGGCTACGTACCACTGCAGGTTCCAGAAGCGGTCATTGGCCGCATTCAGGATGCGTAAGCGGTAGGCCTTCGGATCAAGCGTGACCGTCGGATACGCAGTCCCATTGACGATCGGGGTGTCGTTGAACTGTTCCATGCCAGCCGAATTGTTCGGCGTGCCGGGGATCAGCGCAGGTTCGCAGAATGGATCAGTGTCGTACTGCCAGGTAGCGGGATCGTCCAGGTTACAGATCGGATCAAAGTAAGGGTTGTCAATTGGCAAATATTTGGTATCAATCGCAGGCGGCCAGAACCACGGGCCGTACATCCAGCGCCCATAGGCGCTCATACCGGACGGGTCACTGGGGTTCTGGGCGGGCATGTAGACATGCTCGTACCAAAGGCTGCCCTTACCCCCCCAGCGGCTGGCATCCCAGGCAGGATCCTGCCCGTAGCTGATCAGGTTGCCATTGGCATCATATTGGTCGTACATTTGAGTATCATCCGGTACGAAGGTGCGGTCCTGGATCACCAGGGGGATCTCTTCACCAGCAACAGCTCCAGGGATGATGCCATTATCGATCAGGGCCTGCTCCACGGTATCGCGGATGATGTATCCAGCGGCTTCCCCTGCGTATACGTTCAGGCGGGTGATGCCCCAGGCATGGTCGTGATAGAACATCAGGCGGGCGCTCTGCTGGTTGGTGTAGTAGAAGGTCGAGCAGCCATCAGCAGGGGTAGAACAATCCGGGACACCAGGAACACCGGCCATGTCGGGAACATTCCCAACGCTCACGCCTTCCGGCCAATTGGTGTTCTCACCATACGGGGTGATCCATTGGTGCGGGGTGCCGTCACTGATCCATGGAGTGATGCCGCCATGCAGGTGCAGGGTGGCACGGTTATCCACAAAGCATTTATTGCCATCCTTCCCAAGCTCACCGCAGTAGGGGTTTCGCACCCCATCCAAAACTGTACCTTCATCCAAAGGATCCATCAGTGCCATGCCGTCCGGGCTCAAGCCGGAGCCCATAAAAGTAGAGTCTACCGGCAGGAACAAATCACCATCGACACCAGTCGGCAGCAGGTTGAAGAAGGTAATGCGGACGGCCTTGTCTTTCTGGGCCACGATGACCGGTCCAAGGAAATGCGGGTTGTCTACCCCACACGCCCGGGATCCATCTGGCATCATGGTTGGCACTGATCCAATGAGTAAATCGGTATAGAGTGGAATACCGCTAGCATTAATGCAGTCCGCATCAGTGGTCTGGGTGGGGTCAAGCAGGATCAGCTGCACATACTCGCGCAGCAGCGTCCCGCCGGACCGATCACCAGTAACCTGATCCACGACGACAGGTGGAAGGTCGGAGTGCAATTGCTCACGGTACTGCACCAGGCCGATTACAAAGTAATCTGCGTCTGCAGCGAACCCGTTAGTTGTGGAGAAGGTCGTTTGGTCGGGCACTGCAACAGGTAGATACTGGCCGAGGTTGTTCGCCCCAGCCGGCGTCAGACCAGGGAGACCATCCACAAATTTGCGCATGCCGCCGCCAGTCACATAGCCAGAACCGGGTTTGGTCACTTCGATGAGAGAGATCACGCCATTGTCGAGTACGGCGGTAGCGGTTGCTCCGCTTCCGGTGGGATCGGTGATCGTAACAGTGGGTGCAGTCTTGTAGTCTGCTCCAGAATTATCCAGGGTGATCGAGGTGATGGAAAGTGATGTAGTTGCCGTGGCATACGTTCCACCCGGGTTGAGGGCGATGGGGTCAAACCGGGTACCATTTAGAATCGCTACGCCAGGCGCAGTCGAATAACCGGAACCAGGGCTGTCCACAACCACCGCCGTAATCGCACCAGTGGCTATGTCCCACTCGGCGTGGCCTTGGGCCTGTACACCGCCCGGGCCATCCGGCAGGTCGAAGTCCACTGTCGGAAAGGTGTAACCAGACCCCCCACCAGTAATCGTTACCTGATTCACGCGGCCGAAAGCAGTTGCGCTTGCACTGCCACTGCTGAAACTTACTAAAGGTGCTGTATAGCCGGAACCAAACGTGTTCACGTTAATGGCAACAATAGCGCCCCTCTTGACGATGGTCGCCTTGGCTGTCGCCCCAGTCCCGGAACCGACGATGTCCACTTTGACACTGGAATAGCCGCTGCCACCGTTGGTAATTGTAATGCCGGTGACGGCGCCATCCGCGCCGACTGTGGCCACCGCTTCCGCGCCGCTGCCGTTGCCGGTGATGACCACCTGGGCATCCGGGTAAGTTAACGGGCTGGTTGCCCAGTTGGGCCACGGCCCGTAATAATGCGGAACCTGTGACCCATCCGTTGGACTTATCGGTACTGCAGTTGCTGCTGCACTGGACAGCAGGACCAAAAATGCAAATACGATAAGTGAACTAAATAAATGAATATGTTTTCGCTTTACCATCCTAAAACTCCTTTTAATTTTTCGGAACTCCTGACAAAAGTTCGTTTGAATTGGTGGATAAACTGTGAGTTCTATTCTTCAAATTTATCTCCTTTCTTCCCCTGCGAGGATGACCATAATGACGCCAATAAATGTGCTTCAATAAATTTTTGGTTAGCGTTCATCCCAGTCATCACCTATCAATTACTTGGATAAGAAAATAGTTATGCTTCGATTGCCGAGATCAGATCGGCTGCCGACTGCACCAGGATATTTTGCTTGCTGTAAACTTCCATCAGGTTGCTTTTCAGGTTGATCGTGATCACTTTCAGCGCCGGATTGCTGCGAAACAAAATCGGCAGCACCGGAGAATTACCGGAACCGTTCCCCTCCTGGCTGATGACCACATCCGGTTCCACATGCTCCAGCACATAGAAGAGATTTTCCGGATCTTGCTCTATTGAGACAGGAACCACTTCCCAGCCTGTCTGATCGGACAAAAGCAGTTCAACGAAGGCGCTCAGAAGATCATCCTGACCCAATAATAGAATTGTTTTTTTCTTCATAGCTTCTGCATCCTGTGGCCGTTTTTTTGTTCGAATCATGTAGGTGCGTTCGTCCAAAGTTATCCTCTTTAGAATATCGGAAATCAACCCCGGAGAAAATCTATCGCCCTCGCTCAACCGGGATAGAAAAAAAGACCACCCGATGGGTGGTCTTTTTGGGGTTTTTATTAATCCTGGGATTAATCCTTCCTATCCGGTGGGATTAATCCACAATTCCATGTTTCCGGGCATATTCAGCGGCTTCCCGCCGATTGGAAAGGTTTAATTTATCCAGAATGGCATGCACATGGTATTTGACCGTATTCTGGGAGATCACCAACCGTTCAGCAATTTCCCGATTCGTCAGCCCGGCAGCCAATTCCTGCAGCACGTCAATTTCACGGGGGGTTAAGTCATCCAGGGCAGCATCGGCCACCCGCTCAGATGCCTTCGTGCGGGAAAGTTCATCCATTAAGCGCAGGGTCATCGTCCGGGAGAGGGCGCTTTCTCCCTGCTGCACAGCCCTGACCGAGGCAACCAGTTTCGATGGGCTTAGGTTTTTCAGCAAATATCCCTTTGCCCCGCTCCGGATTGCCGCAAACAAATTCTCGTCCTGCTCCGACATGGTCAGGAAGATGATTTTACATTCCGGGTGTTCCGCCAATATCAGCCGCGTTGCTTCCGCACCGTTTCCATCCGGGAGGGTAAAGTCCATCAGTACGATCTCCGGCTTTATTGCCCGAACGACTTCCACCGCTTCTGCCACTGATCCGGCCAACCCCGAGACTTCCAAATCTTCTTCCAGCCTGAGAATAGACGCTAACCCCTCTCTAAATAAGGCGTGGTCATCCACAATCACAAGTTTTATCATTTGGTTATCTTATCCGGTATAGTTATCTTTTCTGAAAAGGAACGGAAATATGTAATACCGTTCCTTTTTGTTTTTCTGACTGAACAGTAAAGCTCCCGTCCAGTTTTTCTATTCGTTCTTGCATAAATTTCAGGCCATAATGCACACCTGCCGGCACTTTTTCCACCAGAAAACCAACGCCGTCATCAGTGATGTTCATGGATAAGCATTCGCCCGACCAATCCATATCAAGCGTTACATTCCGGGCAAGTGCATGCTTTTCAATATTGCTCAACGCTTCCCGAAATACAAAGAACAATTGCCGAACCTGGTTCGGAGATAAATGCTTCGGTTTTCCTGAACTCATCACCCCGATTTTTAAGGGGGAACGTTCTTCTACCTGAACAGCGTACTGCTGGAACAAAGTCAACAGGTTTCCCATTCCACCAGCCTGGAGCAGGTCCAGGTTTCCGCGAACCAGATCGTAGGCATCATTGGCTGCCTTGAGCATATTGCCAATTTCGGTTTGCAGATCCAACCTTGTTTGCAGGTTGGTCT
>QKGK01000321.1 GCA_003250455.1 Chloroflexota bacterium
GTACGAGCGGGTAAAGGTGCGCTCTTTAACCGGGGAGAGGATCGTCAGGTAGAGGTCTTGCTTCTCTTCGCCGCGGTTGAGTGCGATCCCGATGCATACATCCGCCTGGCGGGACTCGCGGAATGCCCGGGCCGCGGAGGTCAGTTGGGTCGGGTTGGGGGTTTCGGCCAGCACTTCACCGCCCAAAAAGGCGGGGTGTCCGGTGTTTGCCATCCGCTGGGTCAGGCGGCCGCCCAGACCGGCCTCCACGATGGACAGGCTCCAGCCGAGCTCTTCCAGGTGGTTCAGGGCTACCTCTTCGAGGGAATCATCGTCAGCGCCGAAGATCCAGCCGCCCAGCCGCTCGCGCAGCTCTTTTTCCACCGGGGCGATGAGCGCATCAGCGTGGGCCTCGTCTGCCGCTTTGGCCGTGATGCGGATGTCCACCGACCCTGCGTGCGCGGAAAGCCCTACCGTGGGGTTGGCGAGCGTCTCCAGGTCAGCAATCTGCTGGTCGATGGCGGATTCCCCAGCCCCGGCTGTGCGCAGGATGCGGGCTTTGATCATCCCCTGGATGTTGAAGCGCTTCCTGAGATAGGGGATCACGTTGTGGATCATGAGGTGTTCCATCTCGCGCGGCACACCCGGCAGGGAGATGATGGCGTTGTTTTCCGTTTCGCAGATGAAAGCCGGGGCGGTGCCGACCGGGTTCTCGATGGCGATGGCGCCTTGCGGCACGTAGGCCTGGCGCCTGTTGTTCTCGGTGGGGGTGCGGCCGAAGCGGGCGAAACGGTCCTGCACCTGCTGCCACAGCTCCGGGCGAAATTCGGTTTGCACGCCCATCGCCAGGGCGGCGGCTTCGCGGGTGGGGTCGTCTACCGTGGGACCAAGCCCGCCGGTGGAGATGATGATCTCCGAGCGCTGCATGCCCTGGCGCATGGCTTCGGCGATGCGTTCGGGGTTGTCTCCCACGGTGGAGAGCCAGTAGATGTCCACGCCGTGGTCGCGCAGCAGGCGGGCGATGTAGCGGGAGTTGGTGTCGACGATCTCGCCGAGGAGAATTTCTGTACCGATTGTGAGGATTTCTGCTTTGGCCATAGGTTTGTTTTAGTTGGTAGTTGATAGTTTACAGTTGACAGTTGCCTCGCCGTAATTTTGAGAAGGATGCGAGGGTTGGGATAGTATTCTACTCCAAAAGCGGGGGGTTGAGGGGCGATTGGCGTGTTTGCAGGGCGTTGTATCAATCTGGACTTAACTTAAAGAGATATGGTAACCGCACCTCGTCAGAACGAACTTTTCCCCAACGACCAAACTATCCAACCAGGAACCAGCTAACTACGAACTAAAGGCTTTTTTCCTCATAGTAGATCATCACTACCCTGTTTTTGATCATCTGGTCTTTAACTTCCTGCTGCTCTTCGGATGATTGTGACCAGGCGTAAAAATTCTCGAGGGTATCGAAGGAGAATTCAACCACTTTTGAAAAATCAGGAGGTCCGGCCGGGCTCATCAGGTGGCCATCGCTAGCCCTCAGGTTAAGGAATCCCGGGGCTTTTTTGAGCGAGGGGAGCATGACGTTGGAGAGAAGATCTTCAATCTGATCGAGATCCATGGATTTGGGGAACAGAGTAAGGGCTGTGATCATTATTTTCTCCTGAAAAGGATGGTGATTAAGGCTGTGGCTTCTATTTTACACGGAAAAACAGATAAAATCTGTCAGGTTTGTTTTGTATATGTTTAAGGGAGCGGAAGGGCAGGTAAAAACAGGCTGCTGCCACCCCGGAAGGCCCTTTCCGCCCCGGTGAAAAAACCGCTTCTATGGTAAAATATAGAACATTAATCCAGTGGTTTTTTATCCCCTCTGAGCGTGTGTAGCAGGTTCTTCCTGAGGCGTAAATAAGGAAATTAAACCAAAAACCGGACGGCTTGCAGGGCCTCCTTGTGAGCGCGTTCCCTTTTTTGTTGGAGGTTTTATCAGTGGCAGAAAAAAGCAAATCGGTATCCTATGAAGCAAAAGATATTCAGGTATTGGAAGGGCTGGAAGCCGTTCGCCGCCGCCCCGGTATGTACGTGGGTGGGACGGACATCAAAGCGCTTCATCACCTGATCTATGAGGTGGTCGATAACTCGATTGACGAAGCACTGGCCGGCGCATGCGACCAGATTGACATCATTATCCATGAGAATGACGCCGTCACAGTAACGGACAACGGGCGCGGGATTCCCGTGGCCGAACACCCCACGGAAAAGCGCTCTGCCCTGGAACTGGTGATGACCACCCTGCATGCCGGCGGCAAGTTCGACGGCGGCGGGTACAAGGTCTCCGGCGGTTTGCACGGTGTGGGCGTTTCGGCGGTCAATGCGCTCTCCGAGTGGTGTGAGGTCGAAGTCAGGCGTGAGGGGCAATTCCACACCCAGCGCTACGAACGCGGCCGCCCGCAAGGGCCGGTGGCAAGCCACGGCAAGACCAAACCCGACGAGACCGGCACCAAAACCACTTTCCGCTTTGACCCCGAGATCTTTAAAGGCGATGTCAGCTACCGCTTCGAGACGCTGGTGCAGCGCTTCCGCGAAATGGCCTTTGTCACCCGCGGGGTGACGATCAAGCTGCTGGACGAGCGCGATGGCCGTGAGATGGCCTTCCACTTTGAAGGCGGGATCACTTCCTTTGTGCGCTACCTGAACCGAAACCGTGAGGCGCTGCATCCGGTGGTGCACGTGGAAAAAGAAATGGACGACGGGCTGGTGGTGGATGCCGCCATCCAGTATACCGAGGCATACGCCGAATCGGTCTATGCCTTTGCCAACACGATCAACACGATTGACGGCGGGACACACCTGACCGGGCTGCGCTCGGCGATCACCCGCACGATCAACGATTTTGCACGCAAAAACAACCTGCTGAAAGAGAGCGATTCCAATTTCCGCGGGGATGATACCTGGGAAGGCCTGACGGCGATTGTCTCTGTCAAGGTGCCCGATCCGCAGTTCGAAAGCCAGACCAAGGTCAAGCTGATGAACCCGGAAGTGCAGACTGCCACCCAGCAGGCCGTGACGGAAGCGTTCGCCAACTTCCTGGAGCAGAATTCCACCGCCGCCCGGGCGATCGTGCGCAAGTGCCTGACCTCGGCGCGGGCACGCGACGCCGCCCGTAAAGCGCGCGACCTGGTGATCCGCAAGTCTGCGCTGGAGAGCATGACCCTGCCGGGCAAGCTGGCAGACTGCTCTTCCAAAGATTCGGCCAATTCCGAACTGTACATTGTTGAGGGTGACTCGGCAGGTGGTTCGGCCAAACAGGGCCGCGACCGGCACTTCCAGGCGATCCTGCCGCTGCGCGGTAAGATCCTCAATACCGAGCGCGCCCGGCTGGATAAGATCCTATCGAACAACGAGATTAAATCCCTCATTTCGGCGCTGGGCACCGGTATCGGTGAAAGTTTCGACCTGGAGGGGCTGCGCTATGGACGCACGATTATTATGACGGACGCCGACGTGGACGGCAGCCATATCCGCACACTGCTGCTGACTTTCTTCTTCCGTTTCATGCAGCCGCTGATCGAGAGCGGGCATCTGTATATTGCCCAGCCGCCGCTGTACCTGATCAGCTACCGCAATAAGAAGGAGTATGCGTACACAGAAGGTGACAAGGAACGTATTCTTAAGGAACTTGGCGTGGAAGAAGGCAGGGTGGGCCTCCAGCGCTACAAAGGTCTGGGTGAAATGAACCCCGAACAGCTTTGGGAGACCACCATGGACCCGGGGAACCGCGTGCTGCTGTTGGTGACGATCGAGGATGCCGCCGAAGCTGACCGCACCTTTGATATGTTGATGGGCTCCTCGGTGCCGCCCCGCCGCCGCTTCATCCAGACGCATGCCAGCGAAGTGCGCAACCTGGACGTTTAGCCACTGAAATTTGATTAGACTTTACAACCCGTCTGGCTCAGGCGGGTTGTATTATTTAAGGGAATGGAGGGTCGGATGGACGAAAAAACACGCATAGATGGGTTGTCGCTGGATGCCCCCGCCGCCGCGGCAAAGATTGAAGCGTTTATCCAGGAACGGCTGGCGTATTACCAGCGGAAAGGTGCAGTAATAGCCCTCAGCGGCGGGCTGGATTCTGCCGTGACGGCGGCCCTGACGGTGCGGGCAATGGGTGCTGAAAAGGTCACTTTACTGAACCTCCCCGAACGGGACAGTGATCCGCTGCACCAGCGGCACGCACGCATGTTTGCAGATTGGCTGGGGGCAAAATTGGTGGTGCGTCCGATCACTTCAGTTTTGCGGGCGACAGGGACTTACCGTCTGCTGCCCCTGCGCTTTATTCCCTTCCGGGACTGGCGCGTCAGGTTGGTGGCATTTGGTAAGCGGCGGTTTTTGCGGAAATCGGAAGAAAGCTTGCTGGCCGACCGGCTAAAACCCCCGCAAAATGATTTTATTGCCAGAGGGAATGCCTACGCGATTGCCAAGCATCGTATCCGGATGGTGATCTTGTACCAGTACGCAGAGGTGCATGATCTCATGGTGGTGGGGGCGGCGAACCGCACCGAAGTGCTGACGGGGACGTACTCCAAGTGGGGGGTAGACCACTGCGCCGATGTGATGCCAATCATCCATCTGTTTCGCAGCCAGGTGGAAGCATTGGCAGCATACCTGGATTTGCCCGATTATCTGCTGCATAAGGCCGCCGACCCGGACGTGATGCCTGGTGTGAACGACAAAGGCCGGCTGCTGGGGGATTTTGTCACCGTGGACAGAATTCTGTTTGGGCTGGACCAAGGCGCAGACGAAGAGGAATTGAAAAATTTCTTCCCCCCGAACATAGTGGAACGAACAGCAGAACTGCGGAGACTTTCCGCACATATGCGGGAATCTCCCTATGTTGTTGAAGAATAGTATGAAATTCGATTGTAATTATTTGCACAATCGGTCAAAATTCAGTATAATTATTACTAAGAATAAATTTTATTTTTGCCCAGTTTTTCTAATGAATATGACCGGATTGGGCAATTTTGAGGAGGGAAACCGGTCCCCCGCTGCGGAGCGCACTATGCTGAACGTCCACCAATTGAATGTGTTTGTCATTGCCGCCGAAACCCTGAACTTTACCCAGACAGCCAAACGTCTGCATCTGACGCAATCCAGCGTCAGCCAGCACATTAAATCGCTGGAGAGCCAGTTGGGAGTGGAGTTGTTTGAGCGCAAAGGCCGCTCGCTGGAGATCACCGATGCGGGAATCGTGCTGCTGCCGATGGCGCGCGAGATCGTCGAGGGGTCCATCAGGGTAGCCGAGCAGATGGAGCTGCTCAAGGACGAGATCCACGGGCATCTGATCGTGGGCTGCAACACGGCGCCCGGAAAGTACATCCTGCCGGTCATGCTGGCAAAGTTCCACGCCAGGTACCCGCTGGTGCGCATCTCCTGCCAGGTGTTACCTCCTCAACAGGTGCAGGACGGGTTGGCAGAAGGCGATATTCATTTCACCCTGTCGAATTTTGAGGATTCTCCCCAGGATACCGGGGAGTACCAGCTTTATCTGGAAGAGCCCATTGAGCTTGTCGCTCCATTGAGCCATCCCTGGGCACAGCGGGAGGTCGTGGAACCGGAAGAACTGTATGAAGAGCAATTCATCATGCGGGAGAAGAATTCCGGCACCTATCGGAACACGGCCAAAGGGCTGATGGATATTGGGGTGGACATTGAAAAGCTGGATATCTTTATGGAGATTGGCACTTCTGAGGCACTTGCACTGGCAGTAGAGCAGGGGTTGGGTGTCGGGTTTGTCTCCAAGATGGTGCTGGAGAAGATTTGCCCTGGACGGGTGGCAGTGGTAAATGTGCGCGATATGGAAATCCTGCAGCCGATCTATCTGGGCCGGCAGACGGCCTTCCCGGCCACTTCGGCGCAAGCTGCTTTTTGGGAGTTCGTGCGCGAAGCCGGAGAAGAGATCTACGAGGCAGTGCGTTACCGCCCAATGAATGAGATTGAGGCCAGTTTGTCAAAAATTAAAGTCAAGTCTTAGGTTTGGTATGGTGACAGTGATGCAGAATGCTGTCACCTTTTTTATTAATGGATCAGGAGGTGGAGGATGAACAGCGGAGATAAACGGTTTCATTTGGTTTCGCAATCTACCAGGGACTTTTTCCGCACGGGGCGGCAGGAAGGCGTATCCCTGAAGGATATGCTCCACGGGTATGTTTATGGGCGCTGGACGTACCTGTACATTGGCGGCGGTAAGGGAGATCATCCAATGGTGAAAAAGCTTGCCCCGGTTATCCGCGCCTACACCAAACTGTTCCCGCCAAAAGAAAAGCCCGCCGGGATGCTGGAGCACTCGCTGACGATGGCCAGCGGCACGATTGCGGATGGCTACCATGGAAAGGCCATGCCGCTGAACTCGGTGAAAGAACTGGTGATGGTGAACCAGCCGATCCGGGTGGACGACCTGGAGCAGGTCATTCCGTATGTGCGGGCGCGCAGCATTGTGCTGGAGAATCCGAACCACATTGTGGTGCTGGACTGCCCCTGCCGTAAGCATGCCGAAAACCCCTGTCTGCCGATGGACGTGTGTATGGTGGTTGGAGAGCCGTTTGCCAGCTTTGTGCTTGAGCACCAGCCAGAGACTTCCCGCGCCATTACCCGCGACGAGGCGATTGCCATCCTGGAAGCAGAAGACGCCCGCGGGCATGTACACCACGCCTTCTTCAAGGATGCCATGCTGGGGCGCTTCTATGCGCTGTGCAACTGCTGCTCATGCTGCTGTGGGGCGATGGGAGCGCACAAACGCGGTACGCCGATGCTGGCTACTTCCGGTTACCTGGCAGTGGTCGACGCTGACGAATGTATCGGCTGTGCCTCTTGCGAGGACTACTGCCAGTTTGGGGCGCTCTCGATCGGGGATGAGGAATTCATGGTGGTGGATACCGAACTGTGCATGGGCTGCGGGGTGTGCGAGAGCAAATGCCCGCAGGAGGCCATCCGCCTGGAAGCTGCTCCGGAGAAGGGCATTCCGCTGGAGATCGAGAAGCTGATGGAAGCCGCTGCGCTCAGCGAAGTGTAATCTCTCACATTCATTGGAGCGGCATACGCCGCCACAAATTGTGGTCAATTCTGAAATGACTGCACTTCCCGGACAGGTTTGCCAGCTTCAGCATGGTCAGTGGATGTTTCGCTCCGCTCAACATGACACTTCGTCCCCGGTTGCTGGTCACTAGGTGATTACTGGACTATATCAACCACAGATTTTCACAGATGAACAAGGTAATGGGTGACAGTTATGATGACTGCCGTCCTGTTAGCGCCGCACGGCCGTGCGGCGCCTATCCCTGATTTCTGCAATTTGGGATGGTCACATCTGACCCATGTCGGGATGCCTGTTTTGAATTGGGTTGCAGGTCCTTCGCTGCGCTCAGGACGACATGTCACTGTAATCTGTTGGCTGTAAACTGTCATCTATCCGACTGGATCACCCACAGATG
>QKGK01000179.1 GCA_003250455.1 Chloroflexota bacterium
ATTCCAGATTGACCTGTGCAACTATCTGCTGCAAATTTCCAATGCCGACCAGTATGTCCGGAGATTGATCGAGCAGAACCTGTTCATCAGCCAGACAGAAATCGGCGACAGCGTCTATTACCAGTACCACCAGCTTTTCCGCGATTTCCTGGACGTGGAGAAGTCCATCTATCTGAGCTGGCCGGAGATCCGCGATTTCCAGATGCGTGCGGCGGCCTGGTACCAGGAAACCGGGCTGATCGAATCCAGCATCGAGCAGCTGCTGCTGGTGGGCAAGCTGGACCAGGCGGCAGACCTGATCAACCGGGTAGCATTGGAGATTTACTCCTCCGGGCGGCAAAATGTGCTCATCGACTGGTACCAGCAGCTTAAGGACTTTGGCGGGCTGGCCGAACGCGCCCCCTACCTGGTGCTGAACACCGCCAAAATCATCGGCAACCAGGGGAAGCTCTCTCAAAGCCTGGAAATGTTCAACCTGGCGGAAGAAGTGCTGCGCAGGCAGCACGATTATGATAATCTGGTGAACCTGTTGGTCAGTAAGGGGATGGCGCTGCGTCTGATGGGGCAGATCCGGGAGGCGCTGGACATTGCCGAAGAGGTCATCCCGCTGGTGGAAGCGCACCAGCTGGACCGCTATTACTTCTACCAGGCCGAACGGCTGAAAGGGATTTCGCTGTACTTTCTGAACGAAATTGATGAGGGGATCAATCACTTGCTGATCGCTGCCGATGGCATCCGCACGCTGAACCAGGAACGCAAGCAAGACCGGCTGGCACATGAACTGATCATGATCCTGGCCGATATTGGCTATGTCTCTCTTAACCATGGGGAGATCTTCCGGGCGCAAAAGTGTTACCACGAATCTTTTGAGGTCAGCAAGACGATCCGCGGCCATCTGGGCGACCTGGCAATGTCTGCCAACAACCAGGGATACATCCATTACCTGATCGGCGCATACCAGATGAGCTGGAAATATTATGACCAGGGGCTGGAAGCGGCTGTCTCTTCCGGTTGGCGGCGGATCATGGTGGATATTTATAACGGCCGCGGCGACCTTCTGAAAGACCTTTCCCTGCTGGACCAGGCCAGAGAAGCGTATGAACAGGCGTTGGCTTATATGGGTGAAGGTGTGAGCGATACGGCTTTTGACGACACGTACAGGGGGTACAGCGAGCTGGAACGCATGTCCGGGAATTTTAACCAGGCGCTCCACTATCTGCGGGAAGCGGCTCACTGGTCGCAGACAGATGTTTCGTCTCCGGCATATCAAACGCGTTTGGGGAAGATCTACCTGACCATGGAGCAAACTGACCTGGCAAAGGGATCGCTGGAAGCGGCCCTGACACAGATTGCAGACCGCTCTGCCTCCGAAGAGCGCGCCATCGCTCGCTTTTTACTGGCGGTGATCGCACATCAGGAAAATGATCTGGGGCAGGCACGCGAGCTAATGCAAGGCGTGCTTTCTGATGTGGCCATGCTGGGGTACGACCAGTTTATCGTCAGTCTGGCAAGAGAGCATGAGAAGCCGGTGATGGACATCCTGGCGGCAGGGGAAAACCGGCAACTGCGTGCGATCTACAACAAGATGAAGGAAAAACCGCTCTCTTACAGTAAGCTGGTGGAAAAACCCCAAAAAGAGGATGCTATACCGCAGGTGCATTTGAGCGTAAAAGCATTAGGAACGGAAGAGGTGCGCGTCAATGGCGCGCTGATCCCCTCCAGCCGCTGGAAATCGGCCCGCGCCCGGGCGCTGTTTTTCTATATCCTGGATAAGGGGCAGGTGACCAAACCGCAAATATCGCTGGAATTTTGGCCGGACTTCAGCCAGAGTAAGGTTAACAGTAACTTCCATGCAACCCTGTGGCGGGTGCGGAATGCGATTGGCAGTAAAGACATCATCGGATACGACGACAACGCCTACTATCTGGATAATTACACCGAGATCGTGTATGATGTGGCCTTGTTTGCCCGGCTGGTGGAAAAATTCAACCAGCTATCTGACGACAAGACCGAAAAGCGTAATATTGGAACCCAGATCCTGGACCTGTATCAGGGTGATTTTCTGATCGATATTGATATGGACTGGGCCAATGAACGCAGGATTGAATTACGGAATTTGTATATTAATTGTCTGGAAGAGCTTGCAAAAACCGAAGTTGCTCTGGGACACTTCGACAATGCGAGGAGTTTCTACCAGAAGTTAATCGATGCCGACCCCTTCATAGAGGAGTATCATGTGGGGCTGGCATCTGCAATGATTAAAATGGGTGCTCACATTGCCGCTAAAAAGCATCTCAGGGAATTTAAAGCTTTCCTTCACAGGGAGTTAAAGGTGCTCCCCGGTGAGGAGTTGGAAAAGCTTTATTCCTCCTTGTAGCCCATAGATCTGGCAGGGAGAGGGGGCCGCTTTACCTTTTTGCCTTGATCTTGCCCACTGGCACCTGATTTAATCACTTGCTTTTTCAATATCTGCTCCAATTGAGGGGTGGATTCTCTCGATAGTGCTTAAAACCTGTTCGAACCGGCGGTTTTTCGCCGAATCCTGTAACTTTCCCAGAAAATTTTGAAAAAAGTCGTATAAAACCCTGTTTTGTTCAGAAGTTCGTTCATAACGTATCCGTATACTTCGTAATAACAAAACACCAATCAATCACTTGGAGGAAACCATGTTCCAGAAAACTCAACTTCAAATTGCTCAACTGCTTTCTTCACCCAAAGCAACCCTGGCGATCCGTGCACTGATTTTCCTTGTCCTGGTCGGCGCATCTTTGATGTTCCCCGAGACTGTGATGGCCGGACCATCCCCGGGTGGTATTGGTGGCGGTCCTGCTTCCAACGACATCATTAACTTCGGGTTCTAGGATTAGCAGATTATTTTTGATCGCAAATAGGCGAACCTAAGGAGCTATTATGACCAGGCTAGAACTGAATGCTATTGCTACGCGGGCGATTGTGGATTCCCGGTTCAAAGCAGATATTCTGAACGGGCACCGCAAAGAGAGTTTGCAGGAATTTTCGCTGCCGGAAGATATCTTCCGGGATGTGATGGACATAGATGCCAGCAACCTTTATCAATTCATCGTGCAATTGAACGAGATTGCCAGCCGTCCTGCATTGCAATTCTAATCAATCACTGGACTTGAATTAGGGAGAGGAAGATAGGGTTTCTCTCCCTGTTTCGGTTGAAGGTATATTACCGTTGAAATATCGTCGGGCGTTAATTTCCCCTCTTGCGTATTTTGTCCTATCCATTCTGTGGATAGTATTTTCAGATTCAATTTTAAATTCACTTGTAACGGATGCTGACACACTCACTTTTTTCCAGTCGATCAAGGGTATTCTGTTCGTTCTGCTCAGTGCAGCCTTCTTTTTAAGTCAGCAATATACCCTCTTTTCCCGGTCAGACGAATCCCGGATCATTTTGCAGTCGAAAAGCCGCCAGCTGAACGGGCTGCGCAAGATCGACCTGGCGATCCTCTCGACCCAGGACCTGGATGAGATCGTCTACTTTGTGGTGGACCAGATCTATGAGCAGCTGGAGCCTTATGCCCTGCGAATCCATTTGCTGAATGAAGACAGCAGGCAATTTGATCTGAAGGTAGATCAGGGGAGTATGCCGGTACGTCCGATGGAGTATTTTTCCTTCAATGGGAATTGGAATACCCTGGATACACAGATCGTTCGCATGGATGGGACAGAGAAAAGCTCCGGCAGGCCCAGTTTGTACCTTATCACTCCCCTGATCAGCAGGAATCAGGTGCTGGGTGTGGTTGAGGTGCTGATCGATTACAAGAACGGCATTTTACGGGAATGGGTGGAATATTTTGAGGCCGTTGCCGGCCAGCTGGCAATTGCCATTGACCATGTGCGCATTATCGAGCAGTATGGGGACGTAAACAAGGAAATGACCAATGCCCAGGAACAGCTGTTGAAGGGGTGGGCCAAAGCGCTGGAATTCAAAGACCGGGAGACGAAAGGCCATACCGACCGGGTGGCTGCCCTGACCCAGGAGATGGGCGTTTCTATGGGGTTGAGTGCAGACGAGATCGAGAATATGACCCGGGGGGCGTATCTGCATGATATTGGCAAAATGGCGATCCCGGACCACATTTTGTTTAAGGATGGCCCTTTAAGTGAAGAAGAGTGGAAATTGATGAAAAAACACCCACTCTATGCCCAGGAGTTCCTGGATGGGATCGGCTTTTTAGATGAGGCCATGTTGATCCCGTTGTATCATCATGAGCGCTGGGATGGCAGCGGGTACCCGTTTGGCCTGGTGGGGGAGGAGATTCCGCTTTACTCCCGCATCTTCGCCATCGTGGATGTGTGGGATGCGCTTACCCACGACCGGCCGTACCGCTCGGCCTGGACAGAAAGTGAAGCGGCCAATTATTTACAGCGGCTTGCCGGGAATCAGTTTGACCCGCGGCTGGTAGAGAAATTTTTGATGATCATGAACAAAATGGTAAAAGTCTGAATAGCGTAATTCTCGTTTCTCCTTTTTCGATAGAATAGTTTCGTTAAGGTCAGGCCACCGGTTAAGCCGGTGGTTTGACTTTTAACACTACCCCTACAGGCGTGCTGGCAGCGTGCGCTGCAGTTCAAGAAGTTTTACTTGCTGCCGCTGGTAAGTAAGGAAAAATTTTTGGAATGACGCTCGGTTTCCATTTGAACACGTAGAAGGCGGGGCTTATATGCCCCGCCTTCTTAGCGGTTGTGCCTGGCGACTATTTTCTTTAGAGAACTTGCAACACCAGTCTGTCTAGCTGGTGACTTGTTGGGCCGTCAGTGTTACCGGTACAGAGATGGTTTCTCCATCCCGCAGGACGGTGAGCTGCACGGTGTCGCCAATGCTGGCCTGCATTTCCAGGTAAACCATCAGGTCTTGCAGGCTTTCAACCGGGGTATCATTAATAGCGGTGATGATGTCGCCGCCCAGAGTGAGCGTATAGGGGCCAAAGCGTACCCGCCGGGTGCCGGTGTTGAGGCCTGCGGCCTGTGCCGGGGAGCCGGATTCTACACCGATCACCACCACGCCGGATTCAACGCTAACATCCACCCCTGCTTCTTCCAGGATGGCTGCCGAGTAGGCCGTCAGGTCCATGGTTTCCACGCCCAGCCACGGGTGCAGGTAGACCCCATTGGCAATCAGCTCGGGGACAATGAGCTGCACGGTATTGGAGGAGATGGCAAAGCCCACACCAGCGGATGAGCCGCTGTTGCTGATGATCTGGGAGTTGACGCCGATGACTTCGCCTGCCATGTTGAGCAGCGGGCCGCCGGAGTTGCCGGGGTTGATGGCCGCGTCGGTCTGGATGGCTTCAGCGATGAACTGCCCGTCCACGGTGCTGTCGATGACCCGCCCCAGTGCGCTGACCACGCCGGTAGTGAGGGTCAGGTTCAGGCCGTAGGGGTTGCCGATCGCCAGCACTGTTTCACCCACCTGGGCGGTATCCGAATCGGCGAGCGGCAGCGGCGTGGGGAGGTTGTCCCCTGCGTCGATTTGCAGCACGGCCAGGTCGTTAACGGCATCCACGCCGACCACGGTGGCCTGGTATTCTTCGCCGCTGGCAAGAGTGACAAGCAGTTCGTCGGCGTTTTCGATCACGTGGTAGTTGGTGACGATATGGCCTTCGGTGTCATATACGAAGCCGGAGCCGACCCCTTCTTCGGGGAGCTGGCCCAGCATACGGTTGTAGACATATTCCACGCTGGTGATGTTGACCACGGCGGGGCTGGCGGATTGATATAGGGCGACGATCTGCTCTTCGTAGCTGTTATCCAGCACGGCGGTATCGACTGTGACCGCTGTAGCCTCAACGGTGGCGGTTGCTGCGGAGGTGGAGGTCAGCTGGGCTGAACCGAGGTAGCCGATAAATACGAGCGCAAAAATGGTGGTGATATAGATAATTGATTTCTTGAGTGTGTTGATCATTTCCTGTAATCCTGATTTCCTCTCTAAAATCCGTTTTGCCTGCTTAACAATTAGGCAGGGTAAAGTAGTTATTCTATATTTGATTGTATGGCGCGAGTCTGTGAGAACACCAAGAAAAAACTGTGAAAAACCTGAGATTTCTGTGAAGTGGTTGTAGCTGGTATGGAAAGGAGATTGCCACGCTCACTGGTGCTTCTTCACAGCACCAGTTCACTCGCAATGACGATAGCTGTTGGTTGTCATTGCGAGCGGGCCGATTGCTATGCAATTGGCAATTGCTTTGCAATTGTTGCGAAGCAATCCAGGAGATTATCACCAATGGATTTACCATCCAAGATTTTTGTGTTGTGGTAGGTGATGAAGAAAATTGGTAAAATGGGGTTAATTAATCGATGATGGGAGAAGATGATGACCGAAGCCGGACAACTGTATTGTTCTGATATTGCCAGGGAAGCAGGTGTGCCCTTGCTGGGTTCTGCCACTACCGGGGATGTGTGGTTCCTGATAGAGTACAGCGCACGCTGGGAAAGCAAAGCCTTTGAGGGCAGTAATATCCCGGAGGCGGTCAAGGAATATCTGCAAGGCATCCAGCCGGAGGGGCTGAAACCGCGCTATCTGATGATCCGGCAGACGGTCCCGCACAAAGGTGCGGGCACGCGCCAGCATGAGGGCGTGCAGTTCTTTGTCGGCATTACCGATCCGCTGAACCCGCGGCTGTACCAGTACGACCTGGCGGATTATGAGGAAATCCTGAATCTGGACCTGGCTGCCCTGGCAGCGGGTGAGGACGATCCGGCGCATGCCCGGACAGAACCGCTGTTTTTGGTGTGCACCCACGGCAAGCGGGATCGCTGCTGTGCGCGCCTTGGTCCGGCGGTGTATAGTAAGCTCACGGAAGCGTTTGGCGAGTCGGTCTGGCAGGCATCTCACATCGGCGGGCACAACAAGGCGCCCAATATGCTCCTTTTCCCCTATGGGGTGGAATATGGGCGGGCGACACCGGCAGAAGCAGTGCAGCTTACCAGCGAATTTTCCAATGGGCGGGTGGAACTGGCTCATCTGCGCGGCCGGGTGTGCTACCCCATTCAGGTGCAGGCGGCGGCGCACTTCTGGCGCGAGGAGACTGGCGTGCTCGATCTGCCGGGGATGGAAGTGGTCGCGGTGGAGGCAGTTGGCGAGGACGAATGGCGGGTGGCGATCCGCGGATTGGACGAATCCGAGCCGCGCTGGATCGGGGTGCGCCGGGAGGAATCGGAAGAGGTCATCCAGATCTCGTGCGAGCCGGGCAAGGACCGTCCGATCGAATCATTCCACCGGGTGGAAGGATAGTTTCCTCTCCCTTTTATATGATTTCATTCACGGATCGAGATTTATGGTTTACACTCTACCAACTTAATTGATAGAAAAAACTGATGATTAACTTTTTATCCCCTCGCCCGCGTATCCGTACCCCGCGCCAGACTTTTTCACGGAAGTCCGGATATTTGTCATTGGGATAAAATATATTTTTACAAGAG
>QKGK01000532.1 GCA_003250455.1 Chloroflexota bacterium
TGTAGCAAACACCTGCCGCCATACTGCTCCAACAGGGGCCAGCGGGAGATCAAATTGATTCCCGAGCTCAACATAGGCCATATCCACCGCGTCCTGCGTCTTTTCATAATCATCCAGATAGGCAAATTCCTTAAAATCGACCAGACCGTCCCGGAAACCGATCGAGGAATATAACAGGATCACCCCGCCCATTTCACTCACCTGATCCATAAAAGTCTCAATGGCTGAAATGGAATATTTTTGCCGGTCTTCCGGATCCAGCAAAACGGCTTCATTTTCCTGCAGGATGACAATATCCCAAATCCTGTTTTCAAGCCTTCCGGTTGTCTGGGGGAGGCGCGTGTGGACTGTCAGCGCAGTGAAGTCCATGGTGCTGCTGTCAACGACGACCTGATGCCCGCCCAATTCTGCCAGCATCGCAAATTTCTCCGGGATATTATTCACTGATGTCGTGCTGTCTCCAATGAACAGCACCCGGAAAGGCTCCTCGGGTTTATCCGGTTTTGTCGGTGTAGCGGTTGGATCTGGTGTGGCTGTTGCTGCTGGTGTGTTTGTCGCAGCTGGTGGGTCGGTTGCGTCTGGCGTGGCGGTTACATCCGGGATGTTTGGTGTGCCGGCACATCCGGAAACAAAGAAAATGAAGATCAAGAAAGAAATGATCCCAAAGACCGTTTTTTTCATATCAACCTCCTGAAATTATTAAATTTTTATGGATAATGGGGATCGACGTGCTGTGAAGGGATGGTATCAAAGGAGTGAAGGGTTCGAAGGACATTTTGCCATATGTTTTCCGATAGCGCCAGCTTTTTATGAGAGTCCCGCCCCAACTGCACAACCGCTGCGACCACTCCTTCCGGTTTATTTTTCAAATTCGCGCTCCTTGACATCTAACTGGCAAAAAGGTAAAATTTCCTACTGCCAAGACCCGGGCCTGTAGCGCAGTTGGGAGCGCGCATCAATCGCACTGATGAGGTCGCGGGTTCGAATCCCGCCAGGTCCACTGGTGGAAGTACTTGAACAATTTGGCAACATCGCTGGTTCTTTTGGGCCTGTGGCGCAGTTGGGAGCGCGTCTCAATGGCATTGAGAAGGTCAAGGGTTCGAATCCCTTCAGGTCCACCTTCAGACGGACCCCAAAAAGGTCCGTCTGGTCAATTAAATAGAAAATGTTGCAGGAGTAGTAAGCCATCTGCCAGCGAGACGGGATCACCCGGTGCAAGCCCGTCAGCGTGCCCGCAGAGCACGACAATCCAGACCTGGATCAAGGCCGAACTCGCCCGCAAGCCCCATGCACGGGGCAAACTTCGAAGGTGAACGCCAGGGGGGCGCATAGCCGGAGACGGCCCACGACCGTTACCCGTTCGAGAGGTTGGCGTTGCACATGCAATCCAACAACCTGGGTGGTACCGCGGAATCCCCTTTTCGTCCCATTAGCGAAGGGGACTTATTATTTAAGTCGGGTATTTGACAGTCTCTTAGTCCTTGGTCAGGTAGTCTGGTAGTCAAAAGACGGTCTGACTGGCGACTATCCGACTATTTGACTATCTGACTACCCGACTGACTCAAAAGGAGGCCCTGAGATGAAAAATAAATCCAATTCCCGCATCACCCAAAGTGTACGCTCCCTTCTCGCCCGCCTCCTGCTTTCACGCTCGCTTCTTCTCAAATTTATTACCCATTCAAAAGAAACGATAGTGAAAGGAAAACTGGCATGGATCCCTATTACGATCCGCAAATAATCGAACCCAAATGGCAGGCAGACTGGGAACGCCAGGGCGTATACCACGCCCAGCAGACCAGCGACAAGCCCAAATACTACTGCCTGAACTTCTTCCCCTACCCCTCCGGTGACGGCCTGCATGTCGGCCACTGCCGCAACTACATCCCCACCGACGTGCTCTCCCGCTTCATGCGCATGCGCGG
>QKGK01000201.1 GCA_003250455.1 Chloroflexota bacterium
GTATCACTTCCTGCGGGTCTTTAAACGGGAGACAGGAATTTCTCCCCACGCCTACAGGACTGTAAAACGGATCGAGGTATCGAAGTCTCTCATCAGGCGGGGGATCCCTCTCTCCCAGGTCGCCCTGGAAACAGGCTTTTCCGACCAGAGCCATTTCACCACTACCTTCAGGAATTATATCGGTTCGACACCCAGGCAATACCTCTCGGGCTGCTGAAAACGTAAAGTCGGCGGCGCGCGGCCGGACCGGCCGGAGGGTCCGTTCCTGAGCAATAATATACAATACATGTCTTCATGAGCCGTGTATCTTCCGCAAAACAATTCATTGCGGAGGAAGAATGGAACGAATGATCTCAATTGCCCAGGAAAGATTCCGGCTGATCACGGCCGGCTCCCAAGCCGGAAATACCTTTTGGCCCATGGCCGCCCTCATGGCGGCGGTGGTTCTTTGGGGAGGCTCATTTGTGGCGATGCGGGTCGCGGTGACCGCCATAGGACCGATGGCGGTCATGTGGTGCCGCATGATGATCGCCCTGGTGCTGATTTTGCCGTTTGCCAAATCCCTGGTTCCACGCAGCTATCAACGTGGGGACTGGAAACTGCTGATCCCCATGGTGCTGTTCCAGCCCTGCCTCTATTTTCTGCTGGAATCCAATGCCCTCCAGTTCACCACTGCTTCTCAGGCTGGGGTTATCTCCGCCTCCGTTCCGGTGCTGGTCACGGTCGGCGCTGCCTTTTTTCTGTCTGAATCCATCACGTTCACCGCGCTGGCGGGCATCGCCCTTTCCATTATGGGCGTCATCTCCCTTACCGTCTCAGCCGATCCGGAGGGTGTCGGCCAGAGCCCGCTGCTCGGCAATTCCCTGGAATTTCTCGCCATGATCTGCGCCGCCGGCAATATGCTGATCATAAAAAGACTCAGCGACCGCTATAATCCATGGGGCCTCACTGCCATGCAGATCGTCGCTGGCGCCGTCTTTTTTCTTCCCGGTGCGTTCTGGCTGGCCAAAATCCCCCAAGAGGGCTGGACCCTGTCGCTGCTTCTTTCCCTGATTTTTCTTGGCGGCTTCGTGACCTTCGGGGCCTTTGGCCTCTATAACTGGGGCATCAGCCATATCAGGGCGGCAAAGGCCTCTTCCTTTATAAACCTTGTGCCCGTCGTGGCGGTGATTCTCGGTTGGGCGATGCTGGGTGAATCCCTCTCATTTCGGCAATGCCTGGCGGCTCTTGCGGTCATTGCCGGAGTAATGCTCAGTCAAATGGCGGATAAGCGGGCTATCGCAACCCAGGCGGACGCCTGATATTTCTTCCTGGTCTGGGGGGCTCTCCGCTGTGTCCCCCCAGTCCTGCCAAGCAGCTCGTATCTTTTGATATGCGGGGGCAAATTTTTCTCTCCCTCGCCTCTGTGTATGTCCCCCCTGCCGTACAGCAGTGTTGCAGTTCATTTCCGTCTTATTGGAATGTTCGTTCGAAAAGTAGGAAAGTTATCCTTCTTCCGGAACCTTCAAATGGACGATTTGTGAGTTTATCACAAGTTGTGCATGGCAAATAAATGGAGCTGGGTTGGGCGCTATAATTGCATGACCACCAGTCAGGGCGAACTATTCAACGTAAACACGTTCCCTTGGAAATCATCCCGGAGGGAGGTGGTGCTGGGTGATACATACCATGCCCGAGCAACGTGGAAGTTCAACTATTCATGAACCATTACCGGAGGTCAAAGATGAGGCGAAAAATTCAAACCATGCTTGTGGTACCCGTACTGCTTCTTGCGATTTCCGCATTTGCCGGCGGGACCGAGGCGGAGACCGCGGACGCGAAGCTCAGGGGCATCCTCAGCACTAAAGCGGATTCGTATGTCTATATCGTGTTTATGGCCCAGGACCCGGCCATCGCCTATCAGGGTGATATACCGGGAATGC
>QKGK01000504.1 GCA_003250455.1 Chloroflexota bacterium
CTGGTCTCCCCGGTGCGGGTCTGGCTGGGCTACCGCTCGGACGGCTTTCCCATCCTGGGCAAGCGGCGCGAGCCTTATCTGATCCTGGGCACCCTGATCCTCGGTGTGGGGATCGGCGTTGCCGCTAATATAGCTGTTTCCCCTGCCACCGCACAGGCTGTGATGATCCTCGGCATGGTGCTGGCCTTCATTATCTACGGCATCGGGCGCAACCTGGCGCACAATTCCTACCAGGCCCTGCTGACCGACAAGTTCAGCGCAAAGAGCCGCCAGCGGGCAATCACCCTGTATGAGGTGGCCACCCTGTTCGGCTCGGTTGCGGGGGCAGGCGGGCTGGGCCAAGCCCTGGAAGTCTACGACCCCGCCAAACTGGTCAGCGTGACGATTGGCGCATCGGTGCTGGCGTTTGTATTTGCGCTGCTGGGCGCTATCCAGCAGGAGCCCGCCCTGACCACCGCCACCACGGAGAAAGCCCGCGCCCAGAGCTTCGGCCAGACCGTGCGCGAGATCATCCTCCCCGACCCGCAAGTGCGCCTGTTCTTCATGATCGTGATCTTCACCTTCATCGGCACCCTGGCGCAGGACGTGCTGCTTGAGCCCTACGGGGCGCTGGTGCTGGGCATGGACGTGGGTGAAACCACCCGCCTGACGGCCTTCTGGGGCATCGGCGTGCTGATCTCCATGCTGGCTTCCGGTATTTTCCTGGTCAACTGGCTGGGCTATAAGCGGCTGATGCGCATTGGCATGATCGCATCCATCCTGGTTTTCATCGGTGTGATCGGCATCGGCCTGGCCGGGAACCCGGGAGCCTTCCGTATCCTGGTTCTGGTGATGGGCCTGGGCACCGGTCTGGCAGGCGCGGGGATGCTCTCCGGCGTGGTCACCTTTACCACCGCGATCCGCGCCGGTCTGCTGATGGGCGTGTGGGGGATGGCCAACCTGCTCGGCAAGGCTGCCGGCAGCCTGATGGGCGGCATCGTGGTGGACCTGATGCTGGCCCTCACTAGCGGGAACGCCTTCCTGGCCTATGCCACCGTCTTCGCCCTGGAAGTGGTCATGCTGGTGATCGCCCTGGTGCTGACCGGCAGGCTGAACGTGACCGAATCCCGCGCCCAGATGGAAGTGGAAGAAGCCCTGCCTGCGTAAAAGGTCTAATAAATTTTCACCAAAACAACCCCCTCCTGCTGAATTGCAAAAGGAGGGGGTTGTTTCATTGCTGTCCAAAAATTCCTGTTATGAGGGGCAACTAACTAACCAGCCAACCAGCTAACTAAATAACCAAATATCCTACCCCATCGCATCCTTTAATATCTCAACCAACGCTTCAACATGGCTCACCCGGTCGTTCAGCGCCGGGATGTAGTGGAACCCTTTACCCCCGGCAGCCTCATACACCTCGCTCCCCCGGATGTTGATCTCCTCCAGCGTCTCCAGGCAGTCGGCAGCAAAACCAGGGCACACCACGCCCAGGCTGCCGGGCCCCTGCGCGCCCAGGTCGGCCAGCACCTCATCGGTATAGGGGGTCAACCACTTTTCCGGCCCAAAGCGCGACTGGAAGCTGACCGCAAATCCATCCGGTGCCAACCCCAGACGCCCGGCAGTGAGTTCCGCTGTTTTCAGGCACTGCGCGTGGTAAGGCTCGCCCTTGCGGGTGATGTAGCGCTCCGGCACGCCGTGGAAGGAGAACAGCTGCTTCTCAGGCTGGCCGGTCTGCGCCCAGGTCCCGGAGATGCTTTCGGCCAGCGCCTCGATATAGGCTGGGTGCTGGTGGTAATCCTCCACAATCGTGACCTGCTCAAAGGGCGGCAGGCTTTCCAGGGCATCGTACACCGCCATTTTGGCCGTCTCGGTGGTGGAGGTGGAATACTGCGGGAAGAGCGGCAGCACCACCAGGTGCGCCGCGCCGCCGGCCGAGAGCGCC
>QKGK01000320.1 GCA_003250455.1 Chloroflexota bacterium
ACCCGATAAAAGGGGACACCCTCTTCCCGATTAGAAGAAGCCGGGGGTACGCCCCCTTCCCTCTGCGCACCGATTGGGAAATGCCCCAAATCCTAGCTGGAGGCGCAGCCCTCAAAAACACCTTCTGCCTGACCAAAGGGCAATACGCTTTCATCAGCCACCACATCGGCGACCTGGACAATTACGAGACTCTCACTGCATACCAGGAGGGGATTGGGCACTTCCAGCGACTTTTCAGGGTTGCACCGGAACTTCTCGCCTACGACCTGCACCCCGATTATCTTTCCACCCGCTATATCATCCAGCGGGCAGAACAGGAAAACCTCCCCGCCCTGGGTATCCAGCATCACCACGCCCATATCGCTGCCTGCATGGCCGAGAACGCCATTCCGGCCGAGGAGCAGGTCATTGGCATCAGCTTTGACGGTACCGGCTTTGGCACGGACGGCACCATTTGGGGAGGCGAATTCCTGCTCTCGAGTTATACCCAATTTGAACGCAGCTATTATCTGAAACCTATCCCGCTCCCCGGCGGGGATGCCGCCACCAAAAAGCCTTGGCGTTACGCCCTTTCCATGCTGCACGCTGCAGGGATTCCGTGGGAGGCAAGCCTACCCCCTGTGAAGTTTGCACAAACCAATTCCCTGCCGATCCTCGAACAGCAGATCACCAAAGGGATCAACGCGCCGCTCACCTCCAGTATGGGGCGGTTATTTGACGCCGTTGCAGCCATTGCTGGTGTACGGCAGAGAGTCAGCTACGAAGCCCAGGCCGCCATCGAACTGGAAGCGATGGTAGATCCCGACGAGAGGGGCAGGTACACCCTTGAGGTCATCAATGCGGTCATCGACCCAACCCGCATGATTCAACAAATAGTTGAAGATATCATGCAAGGGATCCCAACTCCCAATATTGCTGCCAAATTCCATCATGCGCTCGCCTACCTGTGCCTGGAGGTCAGCCGGGAAATGCGCAGCAGATCCGGCATCAACCAGGTGGCTCTTAGCGGTGGTGTATGGCAAAATATGGTACTCTTAACAGAAACGATTGGGCTGCTGCAAAAAGATAACTTTGATGTTTTGATTCACAGCCAGGTGCCCCCCAACGATGGCGGCCTTTCTTTGGGACAGGCAGTCATTACCTACCACACAAACAACCAGTAGGAGGTTCGCATGTGCCTAGGCGTGCCCGGTAAGATCGTAGAAATATATCAAAAAGACAACATGAGGATGTGCCAGATTGATTTTGGCGGCACCACCCGTGAAGCCTGCCTCGATTTTATCCCCGAAGCCAATGTGGGCGACTTCACCATAATCCACGTCGGGTTTGCTATCAGCCTGCTGAGCGAGCAGGAAGCCATGGAAACGCTTGCCCTGCTCCAGGAAATTGCGGATATTGACGAAGAGCTCGGACTTGAATCCGAATAAAACTGTGCCATGAAATTTTTGGATGAATATCGCGACCCCATATTAGCCAGGAAAACCCTCGCCGAAATCAAGCGCATCGTAACCAAACCCTGGGTGCTGATGGAAATCTGCGGCGGTCAAACCCACTCGATCAAACGCTACGGTATTGACCAGCTGCTCCCCGAAGAGATCGAGCTGGTGCATGGCCCCGGCTGCCCGGTATGTGTAACACCCCTTGAACAGATCGATAAAGGCCTGGCAATTGCCTCCAGCCCGGACGTTATTTTTACCTCCTACGGGGATATGCTGCGCGTCCCTGGTTCTGGCAGAGACTTATTCTCGGTCCGAGCCCAGGGCGGCGATGTCCGGGTGGTCTATTCTCCCCTGGATGCGTTAAAAATAGCCCAGGAGAACCCGGACAAAGAAGTTGTTTTCTTCGCCATCGGCTTTGAAACCACTGCCCCAGCCAATGCCATGGCCGTGGCGCAGGCGAAAAACCTGGGTTTGAAAAATT
>QKGK01000282.1 GCA_003250455.1 Chloroflexota bacterium
CGGCATTTCCACCTTAACTCCCGGTGGGATATATACAAATGAACCACCCGACCAAACAGCACTGTTCAGAGCGGCAAACTTATTGTCTTCAATCGGAATGATCGTGCCGAAATATTCACGGAACAGCTCGGGGTGGTCACGCAGACCATTCTCAATGCTCTTAAAGATCACCCCTTGCTCTTCCAGATGTTCCTGGATGCTGTGATAGACCATCTCAGATTCATATTGAGCGCCTACTCCAGCAAGGAACTTCTGCTCTGCCTCGGGGATACCCAGTTTATTGAAAGTCGCTTTGATCGTATCCGGGACATCATCCCAGCTTTTTCCTTCCATTTCGGAAGGTTTCGTATAAAAGTAAATCTCGTCCAGGTCTAACCCGGAAAGATCCGGGCCCCATGTAGGCATAGGACGTTCTTCGAAATGCTTCAGCGCTTTCAGGCGGAATTCCAACATCCATTCGGGTTCGCCTTTCTTCGCCGAAATCTGGCGAACGACTTCTTCGTTCAGGCCTTTTTGCGTTCTAAAAACGTGGGTTTCCGGATCTTTGAAATCCCAACGGTAATCATCAATTCCTTCTAACAGTTCAACATCGGAAGACATTGCAACCTCCAATCATTAACATACCAATAATTAACACTAAGCTGTCACTTTTCCGTATTTTTCCCGGACCCAATCGTAACCTTCTGCTTCAAGTTGCAAGGCCATCTCCGGCCCGCCAGATTCTACGATCCGTCCCTCGAACATAATGTGTACAAAGTCAGGTTTAATATATTCCAGAATGCGCTGATAGTGGGTAATTACAACCACACCCAATTCCGGTCCGCGCAGGGCATTGACGCCCTCAGAGACCGTGCGCAGTGCATCAATGTCCAAACCAGAATCTGTCTCGTCCAAAATGGCAAATTTAGGCTCTAACGTAGCCATCTGCAAAATTTCTGCACGCTTCTTTTCTCCACCGGAGAAACCGTCATTCAGATACCGTCCGGCAAAGGCGTGGTCCATTTTCAGCAGATCCATTTTTTCCTTCAGCAAGCGGCGGAATTCCGGGATCGGCACGCCCTTGTCTTCAGGGTTATCCGCTTTTCTGCGGGCATTCAGGGCCGTACGTAAAAAGTTTGCCAGGGTCACGCCGGGGATCGCCACCGGGTATTGGAAAGCCAGGAACAGCCCCATCTGGGAGCGTTCGTCTGCGCCAAGTTCCAGCAGGTCCTCGCCCATCATCGTGACTTCCCCATCAGTCACCTCATAAGCAGGATGGCCTGCTAAAGAATAAGCCAATGTGGATTTACCGCTGCCGTTCGGACCCATAATAGCATGCACTTCACCCTGACGGACGGTCAGGTCTAACCCTTTAAGGATTTCTGTCTCTGCTACAGTCGCATGCAGATTCTTGATTACCAATTCAGACATAAGTGGATGTCTCCTTATCGAAAAATTATGCTCTAGTGAATTACCGAGCTGGTTAACATCATAAAGTAGTTTACAAACCGAGTGAATTATAGCGCACGAAGGCTATTACGTCAATATTTAATATAAAATTCTTAAATATTGACAGGTTTTTCCCCTGGTGGTATACTGCCCGAGAAATTATTATGAAAAATATCAAAAATATGCACCTTTTGCCTGGGTGAAATGAATTCCATGACCAATAAAACAAGAGATAAAGTTCTAGAAATCCTGCTAAAAAAACAGCGCTGCACGATCAACGAGATTGCCGAAGAAATCGGGATCAACCACATTTCCGTACGCCATCACATCTCCAAACTGGAAGTGGATGGCCGGGTCTCCTCCGAGGAAGAGAATATCGGTGTTGGCCGTCCCCGGAAAGTGTACTTCCTCACTTCACAGGGTATGGAAGATTTCCCTCAGCGGTATCTTACTTTTTCCATCCGGTTGGTGGAACAGCTAAAAGACACGCTTCCGCCTAACACTGTTAAAAAATTATTCAAAGAGATAGCCACCGATATGGTCAACGACCATACCGCCCAGATCGATCTCTCGGAACTCGATCTCCAGGAGCGCCTCACGCTGATCAAACAGCTGCTGCAAAACGAGGGGTTCGCTATTGAAGTGCTTAATAATGAAGGTGGGTTCCAGATCCGGGAAGTCAGCTGCCCATACAAACATGTTGGGGAAGAACATCCCGAAATTTGCATCGTGGATGAAGCCATCATTGAACAGGTGCTCGCCATCGCCATCGAAAAAACACATTGTGTCCTCTCTGGGGACCCATACTGCGCGTATTCTGCACCAGCTGAAAAAGAAAAAGTCTCAAACGTAATCATATCGGAGTAAACCATGCCAAAAATTTCTGAAGACCCCACCAAACAAGCCATCTGGACCATTGAAAGCACCCACCCGGAACTGGCCGAAGAAGCCGAAACCGCATTGCGCGATGTGATTGATCCCGAGATCGGGCTGAATGTTATCGAACTTGGATTGATCCGTGAGGTGGAGTACAACGCCGCAGAAGGGAAAGCAAACGTCAGAATGATCATGACCACCCCTTTCTGCCCTTATGCCCCT
This sequence comes from Chloroflexota bacterium, assembly GCA_003250455.1. GTDB lineage: Bacteria > Chloroflexota > Anaerolineae > Anaerolineales > UBA11579 > UBA11579. The sequence goes on from QKGK01000282.1 coordinate 2,527, forward strand.
GCCTTGCTGGACATGGCACGCACAAAAGTGGAAGAGACCCTGACCGTACCGACCACCATCGAGATGGGCATGGACTTATGGGATATGTCCTTCATGGAAGAGGGCACCGGCGCTGAATGGGGTTTGTTCTAACCCCCAATAGATTGCATTAAAACCAGCCTCCTGAACAGGAGGCTGGTTTATTTAACCAAACAGATTCAAATTTACGGTCAGTTGCTAGCTCAGTTTGAAGATCTCCGAGAATTTCATCGCCAGGTTCAGGTTCCCTTGCAGTTTCACCTTCCCTTGCATAAAGGCGCTCATCGGCTGCACCCGGCCCGTAACGATATCTTTGTAATCCTGGGAATCAGCGGAAAGCGTCATGGTAGGAGCTTCATGCAAACCTTTTTCCACTTTTACGGCACGGTCTTTGATCAATACATACCAATCGGAGGCTTCCTCTCCGGTAAGCACAAACTGGATCACCGCGTCCATATCCCCGGCTTTTTCGGGGAGAAACGCGCCAGGTAATTTGTCAAATAATTCTTCGATTGTAATTGCCATTATCAGCTCCTAAATTATTGTAAATTCTCAAAGATGCCTGCAGCACCCATACCGCCGCCAATGCACATTGTCACCATACCATATTTTGAGCCTCTGCGGCCCATTTCGTAAAGCAACTGGGTGGTCAATTTGGCGCCGGTGCATCCCAGTGGGTGACCGAGTGCAATTGCGCCGCCATTTACATTCACTTTTTCCAGGTCCATGCCAAGCTCACGGGTGACCGCCACTGATTGGGAAGCAAAGGCCTCATTCAATTCGATCAGGTCGATTTCTTCCAGGATCATCCCGGCCTGTTTCAGCGCTTTTGGCACTGCTGCCACCGGCCCCATGCCCATGATCTCAGGGCGGACGCCGCCAACCCCATACGAGATCAGCCGTGCCAACGGTTTCAGCCCCAGTTCCCGGGCCTTCGCCAGCGACATCACCACCACCATCGCCGCGCCATCGCTGGTCTGGGATGAATTCCCCGCCGTCACCGATCCGCCGTCCTTGAACACCGGGCGCAGTTTCCCCAATGCTTCTTTGGTCGTATCAGGGCGCACACCTTCATCAGTTTTATGCACAAACTGGGCCACATTGGGCTTGCCGTTCTCGCCCGGAGTGACCAGCTCAACGTCAAAGGGCACTATTTCGGGGGCAAACAGGTCTTTTTCCAGCGCAGCTGCCGCCCGCATGTGGCTCTGATAGGCAAAAGCATCCTGGTCTTCCCGGCTGACGAAAAATTCTTCGGCCACGTTCTCTGCCGTCAGCCCCATGTTAATGTACACTTCGGGATATTCTACCGCCATTGTCGGATTCGGGGTCAGTTTAAACCCGGTCATCGGCACCATGGACATCGATTCGATCCCCCCGGCCAGTACGATCTCGGCCATCCCAGACATGATACTCTGCGCCCCATGGACAATGGTCTGCAAGCCCGAGGAGCAGAAGCGGTTGACTGTCTCGGCAGGCACTTCCACTGGCAGCCCGGCATTAAGTGCCACAATCCGGCCCAGGTTCAGCCCTTGCGGCCCTTCCGGCATAGCACAGCCGACAATCACATCATCAATATCTGCTGGAGAGATTTGCGGCACTTCCTTCAATAGCGCTCTGATCACCGCTGCGCCATAATCTTCTGGGCGGGATGCGGCCAATGCGCCTTTTTTTGCACGGCCAACAGCAGTTCGTTTGGCAGCCACAATCACCGGATCAAATCTTGGATCACGTTCTCGTTTTTCCATTATATTCTCCTTTAGTTCCTCAGCGGTTTCCCGGTCTGCAAAAAGTGCCACAGACGTTCCTGGGTTTTCTTTTCCCCACACAGCGACATAAACCCTTCCCGCTCCAGGTCGAGGATATATTGTTCATCTACCCACTGGGGCTGGCTGATGTTCCCACCCGCCAGCACATACGCCACTTTCTCACCGATCAGCCGGTCATGCTCGGAGATATACCTTCCTTCTTCAAACATCCACACGCCAACCCGCAAGGTAGAAAGCACATCTGCCCCGGCTGCATAGACTTTTTCCTTATACGGCGCTGCATAACCCGCATCCGCCAGATGGCGGGCTTCGCGTTTGGCTTCCATCAGCAGATAATCATCGTTCATCACGATCCGGTCAGAGGGTGCTATCATGCCAAACTCGCGCGCTTCGATCGGGCTGGTAGCAACTTGGGCCGTCCCAATCTGCATGAACAGCCGCTGCACAACCGGCATCGGGTCAGCATTCTCAGTCTGCATGGCCGGGTTCAGCACCCTGCGCAGCATCTCTTTGGTGCCGCCACCTGCGGGCAGCAGCCCCATCCCAACCTCTACCAGGCCGGTCACCAGAAAACCGGAACTAACGATCCGGCTGGCATGCATCATCAGCTCAGCGCCGCCGCCCAGGGTGTAGCCAAAAGGCGCCAGCACCACCGGGACAGGCGAATAGCGCATCCGCATGTTCATATCCTGCAAGCCTTTGACCACCCCCTCAAGCTCGTCCCACTGCCCCTGCTGCGAATACATCGCGATCAGGAACAGGTTCGCTCCGGCAGAAAAATGCTCGCCCTGGTTGCCGATCACAATTCCCTCAAACTGGGTTTCAGCCAGATCCATGGCTTTGTGGATCATCTCGCCGATGTCGGTGTCGAAGGTGTTCATCTTGGAATGGAATTCCACGCATACGATCCCATCGCCCAAATCGATCAGGCTGGCGCTGCCGTTCTTTGCCACTTCTTTCTGATCAGTCTTCAGCTTTGGCAGCGAGATCAGCCCTTCCTCCTGCTCAAACAGGTGATAGCCCTTTTTGGCCGGGTGATACACCCCCACTTTGATACCGCCATCCACCTTGTAGAAAGACTCAATCCCACTCGCCAGCATTTCTTCCACCCAGGGAGCAGGCAAAAAGCCTTCCGCTTTCATCTGCTCCACGGTCTCTGCCACGCCCATCGCGTCCCATATCTCAAAGGGACCAACTTCGTGCATAAAGCCCCACTTAAGGGCGTTATCCACCGCAGATGGCAGTTCGGTGATCTCTGGAATACACTGGGAAGTATACGAAAAGCTCTGGAACATGACCGCCCGCACCAGCTTGGCCGCTTTATCGTCATACCCGATCAGCGCTTTGATGCGTTTGCCCACTTCCTCTATATCTTTTACCTTTCCGATCGATTCAAAGCGGATTTTCTCGCCGGAGTTTTCGTGCTCCAGGGTTTCCAGATTGAGGGTCCAAAACTCCTTCTTTCCATCGACCACCACTTGTTTGTAGTAGCCCACCTTTGTTTTGTTTCCCAGCCAGCCGCGTTCAATCAGCGTTTTGGAAAGCTGCGCCGGTTTCTCTGCCCGCAGCACCGCCTGGGCCACCTTATCATGTGGGATCAGTTCAGCCAGGTTATCACTGACGTGCTGGGCCACATCCAGCCCAACCAGGTCCAGCAGGCGGAAGGTGGCCGTTTTGGGCCGGCCAATGGTCGGCCCGGTGATGGCGTCCACTTCTTCAACGGTATAGCCATTTTCCAGTGCATACTGCATCACAAAAGCCCCCGCCACCGAGAACACCCGGTTCCCGATGAAGTTAGGGGTGTCTTTACACACCACAATTCCCTTGCCCAGCCGTAATTCGCTGAACCTGGAAATGAAGTCCACCACTTCGGGTAAAGTCTCTGGCCCGGAAATGATCTCCAGCAATTTCAGGTAGCGCGGTGGGTTGAAGAAGTGCGCCCCCAGGAAATGCTGCTGGAAACCCTCGGACATCCCCTCTGAAAGGGAATGTACCGGGATTCCGGAAGTATTGGTGGTCACAATGGTATGTTCCCCGCGCACCGCATCGATCCGAGAGAACAAATCGCGCTTGATCTTCAAATTCTCCACGATCGCTTCAATCACCCAATCCGCTTCGGCGATCACATCAAAATCATCGTCCAGGTTCCCCAGTGAGACCATATCGGCAATCGCCGGGGAGAATAAGCTCGCCGGGCGGGATTTCAAAGCCGCCTGGAAACCCGCTTCCACGATCCGGCTGCGTACCTTCGGGCTTTCCAGGGTCAATCCGGCAGATTCCTCCTGAGGTGTCAGCCCTCTGGGAACAATATCCAACAAAGTCACCCGCACTCCGGCATTTGCAAGGTGAGCGGCAATTGCCGCCCCCATTGTGCCTGAGCCGATCACCACCGCTTTATTCACTCGATACTTCATCTTTCCTCCTTTACCGCAGGTCACTGCCCCGGTAGCCAAGGATCTGGCGGGCAGCAATCAGGCGGTTGATTTGTCCGGTTCCCTCGAAAATATCGTTGATCTTGGCATCACGCATCCATTTTTCCAGCAAAAATTCCCGCGAGTAGCCCAGCGGCCCCATGATTTCCACGGCCTTCTGGGTGATCTTGGTGGCTACGTCTCCGGCGTGCAGCTTGCTCATCGCTGATTCAAGCGCATTGGCCTGGCGCTGGTCTGAAAGCCAGATCGCTTTGAGAGTCAGCAGCCAGGAGGAGCGGAGCATGCGTTCCATGTCGATGATCTCGCGTTCGATGTTGGTCATCTTCTGGCGGGGCAGCCCATAACGGATTTCTACGCCTTGTTCTGCCAGCATCTTTTTCACTTCCTCCAGCGCAGCCCGAGCCACGCCCAACGCCGACGCCGCCACCAGCGGTCGGGTTACGTTGAAGGTCTGCATCGCCCCTTTGAACCCCTTGGTGGATGTTTCGATCGTCGGGCTGCCGAGAATATTCCCATAAGGCACCCGCACATCATCCAATACAATCGTGACTGTATCGCTGCTGCGGATCCCCAGCTTTTCTTCTTTTTTGGTCACTTTTGCGCCTGGAGTGCCGGCTTCCACCACAAATGAGCGGATTCCCGCCCGCCCGGCCTGGGGGTCCAGGGTGGCCCAAA
>QKGK01000035.1 GCA_003250455.1 Chloroflexota bacterium
GTGTTTCTTCTCATACTGACTGCCTGCGCGTCTGCCGAGACAGTGCCTCCCCCTTCAAATTCAAACCCAACTCCCGAGGTCACCAATCCTTATGCAACGCAAAGCGGCGATGATGCGCTCAGCCTGGGTGTGGTTTATATAGATGCAGTTTCCTGGAACCAGCCGGAATTGGTATTCAGCGGGTCGCTCCCCACCCCCTGCCACCAGCTGCGTTTGGACTTCCAGCCCATCACCACATTGGAAGTCCAGGTGAGCGCCTATTCCCTGATGAAACCAGGCATGTGCGCAGAAGTCCTCGAACCGTTTGAAGCCAGGGTGCAGATCTCTGGCCTGGAAGCAGGCGGATATACGTTGGTTGTCAATGATCAGGCGATACTGAACTTTTCAGTACCCTGATCATTTTTTTATCCAATTTTCTGATCTCATTTGCAGATAAGAAAAAACTACTTATTCCTTGAGAGGAGGTCTCATGTATTACCAAAGTTACAAGAAGTCACATGTATTACCAAAGTTACAAGAAGTCACAAAGCAAGGCGCTGAAGTTCCTGATCGTCTTCGGCCTGCTGGCGCTGCTTCTCGGTGCGGCAGGCTTCGACCAGGGCCCCGTGATGGCCTACGGGGAGGACGGCCTTGCCCCCCTGATCACCGATGTGGAAGACGCCATCGCTGACCACTACATTGTCGTCTATAAGGACACGGACCCCAGCGGGGTGGCAGCCGCCGTCAGCATTGATCGCGCGGCCATCGAAGCGGCTGGTGGTGAGGTCACCTTCGTCTACGACACCGCCCTGCAGGGCTTTGCCGCCTACCTGCCCCCCGCTGCGCTCGAGCTCGTGCGCCAAAACCCGCAGGTCGAATATGTGATCAGCGACGGACGGGTGCATGTCGATGACGATGAGACCGGCACCGGGGATGATGGTGCCGAAACCGATGCCATCCAGGACTATCCCGTCTGGGGGTTGGACCGCATCGACCAGCGCACCCTGCCCATGGACAACCGCTATATCTATGCCACCGATGCCAGCGTTGTGCATGTCTACATCCTCGACACCGGCATCCGCTCCACCCATTTCGAATTCGGCATGCGCGCCACCAAGGACTTTGACGCCGTCGGTGACGGGCAGAACGGCAACGACTGTCACGGCCACGGCACCCACGTCGCCGGCACCATCGGCGGCACCTACTACGGCGTGGCCAAGGGCGTCCAGCTGCACGCCGTGCGCGTGCTGGACTGCACCGGTTGGGGCGATTGGTCGTGGGTGATCGCCGGTGTCAACTGGGTGGCCAATAATGCCAAAAAACCGGCGGTTGCCAATATGAGCCTGGGCGGCAGTTACTATGCCCCGCTGAACACAGCCGTCACCAATGCGATCAACAAGCGCGTCACCTTTGTGGTCGCCGCAGGGAATAGCAATGACGATGCCTGTTCCTACTCCCCGGCCAGCACCCCCGCTGCCATCACCGTAGGGGCAACCGACTATAACGATTCCCGGGTTTCTCCCATCAACTGGGGTTGGGGATCCAACTGGGGAACCTGCCTGGACCTCTTTGCCCCTGGAGCTGATATTTATTCGGCCGGTATTGATTACGATACCCAAGCCGTTTCCAAGAGCGGTACTTCCATGTCCTCGCCGCATGTAGCCGGGGTGGCAGCACTCTACCTCTCCCAAAACCCCACCGCCTCCCCCGCCAAGGTCGCCAGCGTGCTCCTGAATATGGCCACGACCAACGTGGTCTCCGATGTCATGGGGTCTCCCAACCTGCTGCTCTATTCCCGGGTGGCCGGCCTTACCGTGCCGGTGCTCCAGGCCCCCTCGGGGATCCTCACCGACCGCACCCCCACGTATGAATGGGCGGAGGTGCCCACCGCCACCCAGTACCGACTCCAGCTGCGCATCGGCACCACTGTGGTCTACAACAAGCTGGTCGGTCCTGGGGCCTGCTCCGGCGGGACCTGCTCCTTAACCCCACTCAATGTGCTGGCCTTCAACAACTACAACTGGCGCGTTCAGGCCCTGGTCAACGGCGTATGGCGCTCCTGGTCAACCCTTTACGGGTTCACAGTAGTGAATGCGCCCACGCCGCTCTCGCCAAATGCACCAACCATGGACACCACCCCCACCTTTACCTGGAAGAAACTGACCGGGTCCACCCAATACCGCATTCAGCTGCTGCGGGGAGGCACTACGGTGTATCTCAAGGCTGCAGCCTGCACGACCACTACCTGCTCCCTGACACCGACCAACGTGCTCGTCTACTCCGATTACAAATGGCGGGTGCAGGCAAATGTG
>QKGK01000573.1 GCA_003250455.1 Chloroflexota bacterium
CCGGAACCCGTGCGCGCCAGCAATGGCGAATGGGTCACCACGGTAGACCTGCCCCAGTTGGGCATCTGGCGGTACTGCGTGCTGTTCACCTATCTGGATGCCAAATCCATCAAGGACGAGATCGAGCCCAAACAGATGGAATTCCTTGGCGCGTTGATCGCCCTGCTGCACAGACACGGGGAGAACTATCAGCCTTCAAAGGGATTCATCCGCAAACATTGGGACCTGGAAGGGCTGAAAGGCGAAATGCTGGATGTGCCTCCGGCGCAGGCCTATGCCGCCCTGACCAAAGATGAACGCCAGGTAGTGGACGATGCCGAAAAGATCGTCAAGGAAGGCATGGATGCACTGGGCCGCTCCCCGAAGGTGTACGGCCTCATTCATGGCGACCTGCACCTGAAGAGCATGCTGTTTTCCGGCGGCCGTCCGGTGGTGATCGACTTTGACACCTGCGGGTATGGCTATTACATTTACGACCTGTCGGTGGCTATCTGGGATATCTTCCACCGGGACGACTTTGCCGTAATGCGCAAGGCGCTGCTGGGAGGCTATCGCAAGGTGCGGCAGCTCTCCGAGCAGGAAGAATCGCTGCTGATGCACTTTGTCGCCGGGCGGCTGATGGCACAGGTGCTTACATGGGCCCCCCGCAGGGAGCACAGCTCGCTGACCGAGGTTGCCGATAAGGCCATCGAGAGGCAGGTGCACCAGCTGGAGCGCCTGGTAGAGTATCTGGAACGCTAAGTTCCAGGATTAAAATACAAATCAAGGGGGCTGGCTGAAGCGGCAAGCAGGTTTTGCCGCTTTTGCGTTCATGGACTGAACGAAGTTCAGTTTAATAAAATGTTTTGACGACCCAAACCAATTTATTCCTGCCGGATCTCTTTGATCACCCTGGCCGGGTTGCCCACCACGACTGTATTGGGCTGAACATCCCGGGTGACCACAGCCCCGGCCCCGACCACGGCATTACGGCCGATCTTCACCCCTGGCAGCAGGACGGCCGCGCCACCCACCCACACGTTATCCTCAATGATGATTGACCTGGCAATTTCCCACCCCTGGATGCGGGGTTCAGCCTGGAGGGGATGGGCGGCAGTATAGATCTGGACGCACGGGCCGACCATCACATGATCGCCGATGCGCACATCGTTGTTGTCAATTATCGTGCAGGAGTGGTTCAGATAGACATAATCCCCAAGGTAGGTGTTTTTGCCGTACGTGCAGTAGAAAGGTGGCTCTATGATCGAATGCGGGCCGATGCACCCCAGCATCTGGTGGAGGATCGCCTCCCGTTCAGGGGTGGATTCAGCCCGATTGTATTGCCGGACGAATTTCTTGGCCGCCTGTCGGTCCACTTCCAGGGCCGGGTCAAACAGGTTATAGCTTTCTCCCGCAAGCATTTTCTCTTTTTCTGTTCTTACAGTCATTGGATAACTCCTGTTGGATCAACGAGAGCACCATGATGCGATGACACATTTCTGCCCTGGCGTATGTGGGGCTTCCCAAACACGCTCAAGGCAGTGTTCCCCGGTATCTTGATTTTATTGTATCCCAAATAAGGGATTCGGCGCTCGGGCACTCAAGAACAAGGTGTTTTCCTCCCTAATTACTGGTTCCTCGGTGCCTGTTGACAAATTGACTAAGTGACTGCGCAACTATCTGACCATCCGACTACCGGACCAAATCGACCACAGATGAACACGGATAAACACAGATGGGGAAAATGAAATTAGTGTATATGTTTTCTGACCTGCAGTGATTAAATTGATACCACGTAAGCGCCGCACGGCTGTGCGGCGCCAAACCCTGATCTATGCAACAACTTCAGATTGGTCGCCCCTTTAGCATGGTTGGTGGGTCCTTTGCCCATTCAGGACGACACACACCGCTGTACACTGTAGGCT
>QKGK01000537.1 GCA_003250455.1 Chloroflexota bacterium
GAAGAGAAGGATTAATTCTACCCATAGGATGCGAGGCCAGCGGCCTCGCATTTTTTATTTCCCGGAGGTCAACTACATGCCAGTGCGCGGAATCCGCGGGGCGATCGATGTAATTGAAGATAACCCGGATGCCATTTTGGCGGCGACCAGGATGCTCTTGAATGCAATTCTCGAGGCAAACCCAAAGCTGCGCAGAGAAGACATAGCTTGCGGTATCTTCACCACCACCAAAGATTTATCTACCGCATATCCTGCGCAGGCTGCCCGGGAGATTGGATGGGATAGGGTGCCTATGATCTGCAGCCAGGAGATACCTGTTCCAGGTGGGCTGCCGCGCTGCCTCCGGGTGCTTCTACAGTGGAACACTGAGCTTCCCCAACATGAAATTAACCATGTTTACATGGGAAAAACGGCCAGTTTACGCCCTGATTTGTCAGGCGACGGTCGCAACTAGGATCGTAAATCTCTAAATACCATTAAGGCAGCTACCAAAGGAGGAGAAGCCATGATGATAATTATGCACACCGACGCAACAGAGCAGCAAATCGCTGGAGTTGTTGAACGCGTTGAAGACAATGGGCTGCACGCCCATCTTTCCAAAGGAGAGGAACGAACCGTGATCGGTGTTGTGGGGGATGGACGGGCGATCTTTAAAGACCAATTCCTGCATTTGCCGGGCGTGGACCGGGTGATACCAATCTCGCGCCCGTACAAACTGGCTTCTCGGGAGTTTATCCCAGATAATTCAATGTTTCCATTAGATGGGGTGAAAGTTGGGGATAACGGCATTGTGTTGATCGCTGGCCCCTGCTCAGTGGAAAGCCGCAGCCAGCTGCTGGAAACAGCCTATGCCGTCAGAGAAGCTGGTGCGCACGCCTTACGGGGCGGGGCTTTCAAGCCACGCACTTCTCCCTATTCGTTCCAGGGACTCGGCGAAGCCGGTTTGGAGATGCTGGCGGAAGCACGTGAACAGACGGGAATGCCAATTGTGACCGAGATCATGGCTCCGGAGCATATTCCATTACTAACTCGCTATGCTGATGTTCTCCAGGTCGGGGCTCGCAACATGCAGAATTACGCCCTGCTGAATGCGGTTGGTGAAAGCCAGCATCCCATTTTGCTCAAAAGGAGCATGATGGCCTCCATAGAAGAAATGCTGATGGCAGCAGAGTACATCCTTTCCCATGGAAACCGCCGGGTGATGCTGTGCGAGAGGGGTATCCGCACATTTGAAACCGCTACACGTAATACCACGGATATCAACGCCGTACCGGTGCTGAAATCGCTGACCCATCTACCTGTGATACTCGATCCCAGTCACAGCACCGGGCATTGGGAATATGTAGCAGCAATTGCCCGGGCTGGAGTTGCGGCTGGCGCCGATGGCCTGATTGTTGAGGTGCATGTCAATCCGACCGAGGCAAAGTCTGATGGGCCACAGTCGTTAAAACCAGAACGGTTCGCGGAGATGGTTAGCCAGATTCGTGCCATCGCAGAGGCGGTCGGACGTTCACTGGCTCCTGTGCCCTCTTCTGAAGCATCCCCTGTGACCGCTGCCGGAAAATGAGCGAGCCTGATTTTATTGCTAAATCACGGATTGCCATCCTGGGTTTAGGTTTGATGGGCGGCTCCCTTGCCCTTGCCCTGCGAGGTCAACCCAGGGAACTTTTAGGGTGTGACCTCGATGCAGCGACCTTATCCCTGGCTGGACAGCTTGAGGTATTTGATCGGCTTTCATCGGATCCTATGGGGATCCTGGAATCTGCCGATGTCGTCATCCTCGCAACCCCTTTGGAGGCCATGCTGCGTTTAATCATGGATCTTCCCCGCCTCCATCCCGGTCCTGCCATCGTGCTTGATCTTGGGTCGACGAAAGTCCAGGTTCTCCAGGC